>RKAY01000098.1 GCA_014846205.1 Collinsella aerofaciens
ATAGGACAGACGGTTGACGCAGTAGCCCTGCAGCCACTGGAAGGCCGCGGCACCTACCACGACGAGCGCGAGCTTGGTGACAAGCGGCAACAGCGCGTCGAAGTCCACTCGACCCGCCGCGACGATGAGGTCGATGCCCTCACCGATAAGAATAGGCGTGTAGAGCTGCAGAATCACCGAGATGGCGGCGCTCACAAACGACGCCACAAACGAAATACGGTGCGGACGAACGTAGCCCATCAGGCGGCGAGTCACCGCACCCACGGGATAGCGCTCGGGATCGCCGGGCTGGCGTGGGCCGTCACCCAGGTCGTTGAGGCTATCGTTGCCGGACACGTTGGCCGTCATCGTGGCGACCGAACCGGAAGAAGTGTACGGATTCATTTAGCAGCCCTCCTTTGCGCAAGTGGATGCCGGGGCAGCCAGGACAGACGCGGGCGTCGCGCTCCCCTGCTGACCCTCGAGCTCCTCGCGGCGCAGCTGCGACTGGCAGATCTCGCGGTAGAGCTGGCAGGTCGCGTACAGCTCGTCATGCGTGCCCAGGCCCGCAACCGAGCCGTGATCGAGTACGCAGATCATGTCGGCGTCGCGCACGGTCGAGACGCGCTGGCTTACGATCACCGTCGTGAGCGGCAGCCCGCCCTCGGCGGCACCGCGACCGCTGCGCTCGCGAATAGCGTGACGAAGCGCCGCATCGGTCTTAAAGTCGAGCGCCGAGGCGGAGTCGTCCATGATCAATATCTGAGGCGAACCCACCAAGGCGCGCGCGATGGTCAGGCGCTGGCGCTGGCCACCGCTAAAGTTCTTGCCACCCGCCTCGACCGGGGCATCCAGGCCTTGGGGCTTGTTGCGCACGAATTCGCTGGCCTGCGCCATATCGAGCGCCGCCCAGAGCTCCTCGTCGGTCGCCGCCTCGTCGCGCCAGGTCAGGTTGCTGCGGATGGTGCCGCTCACCAGCGACGCTCGCTGCGGAACGATCGCGACCACGTGGCGCAGCTGGTCGAGCGGCCAGGCACGCACGTCGGAGCCCATTATGCTCACGCTGCCGGTGCTCGCATCGTACAGGCGCGGGATGAGCGAGACGAGCGTGGACTTGCCGCTGCCCGTACCGCCGATAATGCCGAGCGTCCTGCCCAGCGGGAGCTCCAGCGTCACATCGTTGACGGCGTTGGCAGCGCCGGCGCCAAAGGAGAAGCTCGCATGGCTTAAGCTCAGCGCAGGAACTGGAGCGACATTGCCCGGCTCGGGCAGTGCGACCGGCTCGTTGTCCTCGTCGGTGATGCTCGGCTCGCAATTGAGCACCTCGTTGATACGCGACGCGCTGGCGCTCGCCTTGGTAAAGACCACGACCAGGTTGGCGACATACACGATGGAGGTCAGGGTCTGCGTCATGTAGTTCACAAACGCCATGACCTGACCCTGCGTAAGCTCGCCCACGTTGACCTGGATGCCGCCCACCCACAGGATGGCGCACACGCCCAGGTTCATCACAAGAAACGTGACGGGGTTGAGAATCGACGAGAGCTTGCCCACCGCGATGGCAGTATTGGCCTGGTCATCGGCGGCTTGGGCAAAGCGCTCGCGCTCGTGATCTTCACGCACAAACGCACGGACCACGCGAGCGCCCGAAAGGCCTTCGCGACAGATAAGCGCGATGCGGTCGAGCTTTGCCTGCAGCTGCTTGTAATACGGGATGCAGCGTGCCATGACAAACCAAAACACCAGGCCGATAGCGGGCGTGCAAATCAAAAAGATCATGCCGAGCTTAAGGTCGATGGCAAGGGCCGCGCACATAGAGCCCACCGCCAAGAAGGGCCAGCGGATGAGCATGCGCACGCCGAGCGCCACAGCGAGCTGCACCTGGTTGACGTCGTTGGTGATACGCGTGATGAGCGACGGCGTGCCAAAGCGATCGAGCTCGGCGTAGCTCAGCTTATTAATGTGCTCGTAGAGCGCACCACGGATATCGGTGCCCATGCCCTGCGAGGTCAGCGCCGCCATCTTTTGGCAGACGAGCGTAAACGAGATGCCGATCACAGCCATGGCGCCAAGCAGCATACCGTAGTGGACGACGGTGTTGACATCGTGCGCGCCGATACCTTTATCGATCATCTGGGCAATCACGAGCGGCGTAAGCAGGTCAAAGATCACTTCGATCAACTTGCACGCAGGGCCAATCACCATATACCGGCGAAACTTACCACCAAAACGCCTGAGCAGCTCAATCATAAAAAGGCGCTCCCTATCATCATTCACACTCAATTCGAATCATGATAGTACGGCGAACCAAAGGAATGCGTAAACAGCGCATCACGGAACACGGGATTAAATTATTCAGACAAATGCCTCACCGCCGGCCTGGCCATGTCGCGGCACCAAAAAGCGCCCGTGCGTTCGATGGATCCGGATGCCCGACAGAGGCTCCTTATGGCTGCTTCCTTCCGGACCTGACCAGATTCGGAACATGTCGTCATCCGAACCCATCGAACGCGCTAGGCGCTCAGTATATTTTACCTGCTCTCGCCCGCCACGGCAAGGTAGCTAATTTAGGACGGGGCTTTTTTGACTGCTTTTCTGACTGCCCCCAAGCTGAACCAAAGGATGAGTTTTCTAGAGACGGCCGAGGTCGTAGGCTCGAGCGGCAGACTCGCCGGCGCAGATGAGGTTCGCTTCGGCCTCGTGCGAGTCGAGCGCCACCTCAAGGTCCATGGGCTTGCGACAGATCGGCAAAACCAAGTCAATACCCTGCTCATGCACCGCATCCAGGTTGTCGGCACGACCGCCCACGACGGCGACCACCGGCTTGCCATATCGCTTCGCACGACGGGCCACGCCCACCGGTGCCTTACCGGCGGCGGATTGCTCGTCCATATTACCCTCGCCCGTTATGACCAGATCGACATCGCGCACGCGCTCGTCGAACCCAATCAGATCGAGCACTGTCTCAACGCCCGAACGCAACTCGGCACCAAGCGCCAACAACGCGGCGCCCAGACCGCCAGCAGCACCGACGCCGGGCACGCCGAGCACCGAGCCAAACGTCCGCGCGCCCTCGGGCACGCGCAGCAATCCCTGAGCCCGAGCCTCGGCAATCGCCGTATCGAGCAGGCGACCGTAGCCGACCATCCAGCCGTCGTACCCGCCCAGCGTTTCGACATCGTCTGTCGGCAGGCCCTTTTGCCCGCCAAACACCGCAAGTGCCCCGCGACGTCCCACGAGCGGATTCTCGACATCGGAAAGCACCACGACACGCACGCCATTCAGTGCCCGAAGCGCCGGTGCCAAATCGATACTCGCCACGTGTTCAAGGCCCGCGAGCCCCGGCGCGATATCGCAGCCACGGTCATCCACAAGGCGCGCGCCCAGCGCCTGCAGCATACCGGCGCCGCCGTCGTTAGTGGCGCTGCCGCCCAGTCCTATATATAGGGTCCTCGCCCCCGCGCGAGCCGCACGGATCATCAGCTCGCCCACGCCATAGGTTGTGGCCGCCAACGCCGCCGACTCCGTGCAAGGCGAATACCCAATACCCGCCGCCTCGGCCATCTCAATAACAGCCGACTCGTGCTCGCCGTCCACCAGCATCCGGGCAGACGCGCGGTCGCCCAAGGGGCCTGCAACCTCGCAGGTCACAAGCTCGCCGCCGCGCGCGGCAACGGCATCGAGCGTTCCCTCACCGCCATCCGCCAGCGGCAGCGCGCTTACTTGGGCATCGGGCCACACGCGGCGCACGCCTTCAGCAACGGCCTCCTCCGCCTGTGCACTCGAAACGCTGCCCTTAAAGGAGTCGATCGCCAGCAGCACACGGCGGGGCCGGCGGCACACGGCACCAAAATCGACCGCCTCAACGGCGATATCTTCGGCGCACGCGAGCGCCTCGGCATGAGCGGTATGCGCCTCAAGATCGGCCCCACAGCCGCAGACAGCACCATCGGTGGCACGCAGCCCACTAAAATAGCCGCTCAACACCTCACGACACTCGTCTGCCAGCACGTCGGCGGTCACATTAAACCGATGATTCAGGCGCGAATCGGCATTCAGGTCATATAGCGAACCCAGCGCGCCCGCCTTGGCATCAGCCGCGCCATACACGCAGCGCCCGACGCGCGCGTTGACCATAAGCCCCGCACACATGCAGCAGGGCTCGAGCGTCACGTAGACCGTGCAATCGGAAAGGCGCCAGCGACCGAGCGACCGAGCGGCAGCGCACAGGGCCGCGAACTCTGCATGCGCCGAAGGGTCCTGATCGAGCTCGCGACGATTATGCGCCCGCGCGACAATCTCACCCGCACGCACCACCACGGCGCCAATGGGCACTTCGCCCACTGCCGCGGCGGCGCGCGCCTCGGCAAGCGCCTCGCGCATGAACTTCTCGTCGATTTCGGTGATCGTCATCGTTCGCCTTCCCTGTTGCAAATTCAAAACGATGCTATCATTACGACTCACGGAGAGATGGCAGAGCGGTTGAATGCGGCGGTCTTGAAAACCGTTGAGCGCGAGAGCGTTCCGGGGGTTCGAATCCCCCTCTCTCCGCCACTTCTAGTGATGCACCGGCGTCATGGTTCGCTCGAACAGCGCATCGACCACGTCGGCCATCTCGGGTCGACGCTTGAGGTCGTGACCCGACTCCCACCATATCGTGAAAAGTCGAATAATACCGCCGGCGACAAACTCAGACGTCGTCTCGAGTGACACGGGGGCCAGGGCATCCTCGGCAAGCACGTTCATCACACGCTCGCGGATGGAACGGGCAATGCGGTCGCAAATAACGTTGGTCAGCATGCCCGACATGCTGCTTGCCAAAATGTTATCCATGAGCTGCTCGTGCGTCAGAATCAAATCCATGGCATCGTCCAAAATCGCATGTCGAAGCGCGCGCACGTCCTCGGCAGACACTGCGCCGGCCTCATCGGGCTGTTTTTGCGGCAAGCCCGACATGAGCTCATCGATATAAAAGGCGAAGTAATCGTTTTTATCGCGAAAATGCTTATAGAACGTCGTGCGGCGAATCATGGCCCGGTCGCACAGCATAGCAACCGTCAAATCCTCAAATCGATGCTCTTCCAAAAGCTCGGTAAAGGCATCGAACAGGGCACGATAGGTTTTCTTGATGCGAAGATCCATCCGTATCGCCATCCTCAAGGCGTAGACAGCATTCCTTAATTTGTCGCATATCTTACACCTGTACCAACCGTTCGATATTGGCGCCCCCTCCCTGGTTGAAACATAACGCTTACCGGAAAGTTCGGCACCGCCAAAGGTTGCGGGTATACTAGATACGCTATACCAACAACGGCCGGCGCAAAACGCCGCTGCCATTCGAAACGGAGACATCATGGCTACCATCATCATCGGTATCGTTGTTGTCGTTGTGATTGTCTGCGCCATCGCCGGCATCTACAACAACATGGTCACCAAGCGCAATCGCATCGATAACGCCTGGCAGAACATCGACACGCAGCTGCAGCGCCGCAACGACCTGATCCCCAACCTGGTCGAGACCGTCAAGGGCTACGCCAAGCACGAGCAGGAGACGCTCTCCGCCGTGATCAGCGCTCGCAACACCGCCGTCAAGGCGACCACGCCCGAGGCCAAGATGGAAGCAGACAACGTGCTGACCGGTGCGCTGCGCCAGCTCTTTGCCGTGGCCGAGGCCTACCCCGACCTTAAGGCAAACACCAACTTTACGCAGCTCCAGGCATCGCTCGAGGATACCGAGAACAAGATCAGCTATGCACGCCAGAGCTACAACGACTGCGTGCTCAGCTACAACAACGCCATTCAGACGTTCCCGGCCGTCATCTTTGCCGGCATCTTCCAGTTTAAGGAGCGCCAGGGCTTCGAGGCCGCTGAGGCCGCCCGCCAGGCACCGACCGTCAAGTTCTAACAATCACGGCCGAGTCTTAAGCCAGTTCATCAACCCTTTGGGGTCCAAGGCACAAACCTTGGGCCCTTTTCTTATCCACGCACAACGCGCCCACGCACAACGCGCCCACGCACAATGCGCGGCCAATAGGCCGCGCACCATCTTTACTTCAGATCTATATTGCCCGTAACGGCAGCACCGAGGTAACGCAGGCCCGAGGGCAACCTACCTTTCCGGCGCACTCCGCAGGACGAAAAAACCTCCGCCGCACGAAGTGCGCAGCGGAGGTTCTTTCATGTCCGAGGACGCGCCGGAAAGGTAGGTTGCCCTCGGGCCGGACATACAAGGCAGCTTACGCGACAGTGTAAACCCAGTTGTGCTTATCCTCGACAGCACCGGACTGGATACCAGTCAGGGTCTCGCGAAGCTTCTTCATCACAGGACCGATCTCGGTGTAGCCAGCCGGGAAAGTCACGGTCTCGTCGGCACCGTAGACCTTGTTGTCGATCTCGCCAACCGGGGAGATAACGGCAGCGGTGCCGCACAGACCGCACTCAACAAAGGTGCCGGCCTTGACCTCGGCCCACTCGACAGGGCGCTGGTCGACGGTTATGCCCAGGTCCTGAGCAACCTGAACGAGCGAGCGACGGGTGATGGAAGGCAGGATGGAGTCGGTGTACGACTGCGGAACGACAAGCGTGCCGTCCTCCTTCACGAACAGGACGTTGGCGCCACCGGTCTCCTCGACATAGGTGCGGGACTCGGAGTCGAGATACAGGTTCTCGGCATAACCCTCGCGGTGAGCCTCCATCGTGGGCTTAAGGGACATGGCGTAGTTCAGACCGGCCTTGATGTTGCCGGTGCCGTGCGGTGCGGCGCGGTCGTATTCGGAAACGCGCAGCTTGACGGGCTTGAGGCCACCCTTAAAGTACGGACCGACCGGGGTCACGAGAATACGGAACGTGTACTCAGGAGCGGGAGCCACGCCGATCACGTCACCGGAGCCGATCATAAACGGACGCACGTACAGGGTCGCGCCGGAACCGAAGGGCGGAACCCAGGCGGCGTTGGCAGAAACGACCTGCTTGACGGCCTCAACGAACTTGTCCTTGGGGAACGGGGGCATCTCGAGACGCTGGGCAGAGTTATACATACGCTCAGCATTCATGTCGGGACGGAAGCAGACGATGCTGCCGTCCTCGGCGGTGTAGGCCTTCAGGCCCTCAAAGACCTCCTGGCAGTAATGGAAGATGCCACCGCACTCGGAGACGTGCAGGGTGTGGTCGGTGGTCAGGCCGCCCTCGTCCCACTCGCCATCCTTCCAATGAGCCTCGTAGCTGTAATCGGTCTTCATGTAGCCAAAGCCGAGGCTACCCCAATCGATATCCTTCTTCTCGACAGTCATGTGTCGCTCCTTACATACACAGTTGCAAACTCGCGAACTCGCACGCAAGGACCGAGGCCGACCGCGTCGCAACGTCGCACGCCCGGAGCGTAGAGCCGGACGGGACACGCGGGCAACACCAAAGCCCATGGCACGTCGATTCGCATGCAGGAGATTGTACTCCCCGTACGCGTCTGATAAAACGCTTTTCTTTAACTAAGTAAAGTATTTTCATTTGCTTCGGAATTCACCGGGTAAATAGGCATCCTCCAAGCCGCGGCGTCCACTCGCCCCATCCGCCCCGCGACCGCCCTATCGATATACTCTAAAGTCGAGACGATGATTGGAGCCCCCTTGGCAACTCAGAACAAACGCGAACACTTGACGGAAGACCTGCTCAAGCGGCTGCTGGCCAGTTCGAGCATCGACGCCTATCTTGACGAAGGCGAAACCGTCGACCAAACGCTTCCCTCGTACTTGCGCTGCCTCATCGACGAGCGCCGCATCAAGCGCTCGGACGTCGCACGCAACTCGGGCCTTAACCCGACCGTTGTGTACGACATCTTTGCCGGCAAAAGCCGCCCCGGCCGCGACCACGCCATCATGTTGGCACTCGGCATCGGCTGCACGCTTCGAGAGACGCAGCGCCTTCTGAGACTCGACAGCGTCGCCGAGCTTTGGTGCAAGGATCGCCGCGACGCCATCGTCATCTGGTGCATCGAACGCGGCATGAGCCGAGCATGCACCGATGACGAGCTTTACCGCTTGGGCGAAAAAACGCTTCTGGGAACCAACCCACTCAAATAAACGCCCACGTCTGTGCGAGCCCCGCAGCCCTATCCTCTCCATACGCGATTCAGTTGCCAACTGAACAAACAAAACGATCGTTGTCATATCATTCTTGGGGCATTTGCCCAGCTACCATGAAGGGAGGACGGCTTGAACGACAACCAGCTCATGCACGCCATGAGCCTTGACGACACCTATCACGTCGAGCAGGTGCTCGCGCGCGGCGAAGACGGCATTACCGAACTCGTCACGATTGACGGAGCCGGTCCCTTCGTGCGAAAGAAAATTCGACAGGAGCTTGCCCGGCGCAACGTATGGTCGGCACTCACCGAATGCAGCTCGCCCCGCCTTCCCCGCGTCGAGGCGACCTACGAACTACCCGAGCACTTTGTTGTCGTCTACGACTTTGTGCCGGGTCGGTCGCTTTCCAAAGTTATCGAAACCGATGGGCCGTTGACGCCGGAAGAGGCAACATCGCTTGGCATCGAGCTTTGCGAGGCGGCCGAGGAGCTCCACAGACACGGCATCGTCCATCGCGATATTTCCCCCAACAATATCGTGGTTGCCGCGAACGGCGCACACCTCATCGACCTCGGTATTGCCCGCATGCGCGTCGAAGGGGCAAGCAAGGACACGACCTCCCTCGGAACTTGGGGGTTCGCTTCGCCCGAACAATACGGCTTTGCCCAGACCGATGCGCGAAGTGATGTCTACTCCATCGGACGCGTTCTTGGCTTTGCGCTTACGGGCGTCCGTCCTGATGACGAGGCTTATGAGCAAGCGCTTAAGTCGATTCTTGAACATGCGCCCGCAAACCTTGTCCATGCCATCACGCGCGCCTGCTCGTTTGAGCCAAGCGCGCGATTCCAGTCTGCGGCAGAGATGGCAGGGGTGCTCTCCGGCTCGTCCCAGCCAAAAGACGATGGGACATCTTTTGGCGCAAACCAGCAAGCCGATAAGGTCAAAGCGGCGACAAGGACGCACGATCCGAAGCATAATCCGGAGAAAACCGGGGTTCAGGTCCTCGGCAGTCTTCTTCTAAAACTGATACTCATCGCCGCAGTGCTCGCCGGTTTGCTAGCTGGCGGCGCAATTGCCATTTCGTCCTTTCACGCCGCTCGGGAAAACAGCGACGACCACGCGTCTTCGTCGCAGGCCAACCAGTCCGGCGGCGCTTCCACCCCCGAAAAGCCAACTTCAACAAGCGGTACCAGCCACTTGTCCGCCGAGCTCTCGATCGCGGAATCAGGTTGGTCGGTTGATGGGCACGGGTACGTCCACTTTGGCATCGGCCTTAAAAACTCCGACGGCCCTGCCGCTATCGCATTTCCCACCATTAAGGTCTACGGATACGACGCGGACGACAACCTAATCTTTACGGATGAGAAAACCTACAGCGCCATCGAGCCCGGCCAGACCGTCTACTTTGGCGATCAGACGGGAAATGGCACCGCTCCCGCGCGCGTTGAGTTCGAAACCGTCACACCCAGCGGCGTTGCACTTGCCACCGCCACCGAAGCGCCGGTGTACGAAATTTTCGATAGCACCGAATCCGCTGGGGCAGACGGCATGCAGTCATTCTTGGCAAAGCTCAAACTCCAAAGTGCCCCGAGCGGCTTTGATAAGACACAGGTCTTTCTATCGGCTATTTTGCGCGATAAGCAGGGCAACATCGTTGCCGGCTATAACAACTTTGCCGACTGCCCCGCCGTCGGTTCCACGACCCCCGTTTCGGTCGATGTCCACAATCCGCCCGCGCACGCAAGCTGCGATATTTACGCAGCCCAGTGGTAGAACCGGGGGCACCGCGAATAATTCCGCAGCACAAAGAAGGACCGGCATCACACCGGCCCTTCCATACTTCTACAGCCCTAGAATCTCACGCTTCTTGGCATCAAACTCCTCTTGCGTCAAAATCCCCGCGTCGAGAAGCTCTTTGAATTTCTTAACGGCCTCTATTTGATCCTCAAGCGCCCGTGCGGACTCGGCACCGCCCCCTGGCGCCCCTTTGAACTCCGTCGTATCCGGCACGCAATCTGCGCCTGCATCGCTTTCGACAGAAGCGTTACGGGGGTTGAGCATCCCCGCCAGCCCCATGCCGAGCACCATGCCACCCGCAGCACCAAACCCGTTCTCGCGCACGCCCTCGGCAATCATCTGCTGAGCCGCCACATCGGCCGCCTGCTTAGAAACCCCCTCGTAAGCACTAACATCAAGCTTCTTTTTCGCATAGCTCTTGATAAGCTCGCGCGAGTCATCGGAGAATTCGATGTTTTCGATGGCAACCTGAACGAGCTTGATGCCAAAGCGGTCTTGCCATGTCCCCGCGTTATCGCCCTCATCCAGGATCATGTGGCGAATTTCGTTGACGTGTGAAGGCAACTGCGAAATCCGGACCTCGGACGACAGGGCATTCGTGGCCACAATGAGCGAAGCCAGGAACTCTGCAATCAACATGCTCCGCGCGTGCGGATCGTCAAGCGAATAGTTATAGGTGTTCGCAGGAAGAAAATTCCTGATAAAGCGCTCGGCATCCACTACCTGCAGTGACAGCTGACCATACGCGAAGACCTCAAGATCCGCACCATAAAACAAGTCGTTATACGCGAGCGGCCCGCGCGTACCAAACTTAATACCGCGGATTTCACGCAGATTGACAAACGCCACGCGCTTCTGCGACGGCGACATACCCGCATAGCCAACACGACGGGCCGCCTGCCCGAGGACCATTTTGAGGACGCCCTGCTCCCCGCGGTCACGATCATCAAAAACCGAAGCCTCGCCGTCGCGATACTCAAAACCGCCCGGCTCCGTTATGACCTGCTCGATGCCCGCCTGGCTAAAGATAAACGCCGCGGTGTTCTCGGGAACAAAAATGAGCGATCCGTTGGACAGAACGTCATTCGATCCGTAGTTTCCGCCGCGCCCGTTTTGCCCGACTTTACGCACCCCCGAAGCAACCACGACATGCTCGTCAAAATGACCAGCCGTAACAATATCTTTCCATTGATCGGCGAGCACGCCACCGAGCGAGTCGATGGCAACATTCACAATGCCCACAGCTACCTCACCCTACAGCACAAACTTGGTATCGCAGTACGAACAAACAACGCCTTGGCCTTTGCGCCCCGCGACGGGCGCATGGCATCCAGGACACTTTGCCGTCGCCTTTGCGGCCATCTTCTCGGCATGAGGCTTTTGCGCCTTCAGAGAAGCACCCAAGGCACTGCCAATGGAGTCGCCAACTGCCCCGACAACGCCCACGGCACCGTCTACAAAATCTGCAATCTCTGCCGCTGTACCCGAGGGAAGCTCTGAAGTATCGATGGCATCGATGTTGCCCGCCGCCGCGCGGCGCACGCTTTCGGCCCAACGGTCGGCAAGGCGCTTGCCGCCTTCGGTAAAGCTCACCGTAACGGTCTCCTCCGAAAATGCGACTCGCAGCACCGGCGTACTATTCACACGCGCTGCGATAGCCTGGGGAACATCTGCCGAACACAGAATCGAATCGAGCGGGCAGCGCTTGAGGTAGCGCCGGGTTTTAAACAGTCCCTCGGAGACCGTTGCGACCAAGATTAGATTCATATTTGTAAGCACGATCTCATCGAGAGCCTCGCTACCAGAGCCAACGCCCAAGCGCACATTCGAGGCCTGCATGATGATGAGTTCGCCGGGCGTCAGATTGTACTCGTCCACGCCGTCATCCCCCGTCCAACGTTTTCTTCCCATCCTAAACACCGGGCAAATAATTTCATCAGCTGCCAACTGAATTTCTCACCAGATTCAGTTGGCAGCTGATGAAATCCCCGCAGCCCACAGCCACAATTCGAAGCAGTGTCATCTATATCGAGGGAAGGAACAACTATGGATTGGGAAGCTTCAGGCAGTGGGGATAATGGCGTCCCCCAAACGGTGTCGACACCCGACGGCAAGCCGCCCAAAGGCAAGAAGAAATGGCCGATCGTTCTGGCGGTGCTTGTTATCCTGATTATCTTGGCACGCATCAGCTCGTGCGTGAGCGGCTGCGGCTCTTCGGGTCCCTCAAAAACCGTCGATACGTTCACTTGGCCCAGCAGCGGCCTCGCGACTGAACTGCCCAAGCCCAAGACAAACAAGGGCGAAATCAGCAGTAACAGCGATGCCCATTTCTATGCGACGCTGCAAGAGGTATCGCATTCTGATTACGACGATTACATCAAATCCTGCAAAGACGCGAACTACACCGATTTCTCTGGAGAAGGAACCGATTATTTTAAAGCCAAGGCTCCCAGTGGCGCCGAGCTTAGCCTTTCGTTTGATAACGAGGACAAAACCCTCCAAATCACACTGAACAAGGCACAAGAAGCAACTAATGAGCCCGCCGACACGAGCGACGATAGCTCTACCGACAGCCCCGCGGACACTTCTGCGGACGCCTCGCCCACGTCTTCCTCTGACTTCCGTGCCATGATGGACGGCTACGAGCAGTTTATGAACAGCTACGTAGAGTTCATGAAGAAGTACGAATCGTCCGACGATACCGCCTCGATGCTTGCCGACTACGGATCGATGATGCAACAGTACAGCGACTGGACGCAAAAATTTGACAGCGTCGACGAAAACTCGCTTTCCGCCGAGGATCAGGCCTATTACCTTGAGGTCCAAGGACGCGTGTTGCAGAAACTTAGTGAAGTTCAGTAACCGCGAACAAAACGCCGTGTATCAGCCCATTAACGGAGAAGGCCCGTCATCCAACGATGGCGGGCCTTCTCCGTTGCAATCGGTTTTTCCAAACGCCTAGGCGTTCCTCTTCCCGAGCTTAGCCTTAACCAGACCGACCACGGTCGGGATGATCGACACGGCGACGATGCCCACAATCAGCAGCTCAAAGTGCTCCTGCACAAAGGGGATACCGCCAAAGAAGTAGCCCAGCAGCGTAAAGAGCGTTGACCAGGTAATGCCACCCAGCACGTTAAAGATGACAAAGTTGCGCCAGTGCATGCCGCCCATACCGGCGATAAAAGGCACAAAGGTGCGGATAAACGGGAAGAAGCGACCCAGAAAAATAGCCAGGTGACCCCACTTGTCCAAGAAGTCCTCGGACTTTTTAATGCGCTCGGGCGTCATGGCCTTGACCTTGCCCGAAGCGATAATCTTTTTGCCAAAGAAATGACCGATCATAAAGTTGCACTGATCACCCAAGATGGCAGCCGCCCATGCGACGGCCAGCAGGGCAACGATGTTAAAGCCGCCGTTGTGGGCAAAGAAGCCCGAAGCAAACAGCAGCGAATCGCCCGGGAGAAACGGGAAGAACACCACGCCTGTCTCAATGAAGATAATGAGGAACACGCAGCCGTAGGCCATAAGCGGGCCGGCGGCGATCCAGCTGGCGATCGCAGTGCGCGGGTCTTTGAGCAACTCGGCGATAAAATTGATGAAACCCATGAAGTAAAACCTCTCAGTTGTGGGCGCGGATACGTCCAAGTTGACCAGTATACGGTTGCGGCACCCCCTCGTGCGCAACCCCACAAAAGCATGACTCCATTACCAGCAAGTTTGCATAACTGACACCTGTTGCGCAATGCCGCCAAGATTGTTCTTCCTAATCCCTAGCGAATCGCTATACTTTATTGAATCGCATTGCCATGGCGCTAAGGGAGGGCGGCCGGTGAGCTTTATCAATACCATTCGCGAGGACATCAAGACCGTCCAGGCGCAAGACCCCGCCGCGCAAAACGGTCTGGTCATCTTCCTTTCCTATCCTGGCCTGCACGCCAAGTGGAACCACGTGCCCGAACACTGGCTCTGGGAGCACGGTCATCGCTCGCTCGCCCGTGTGCTCTCGCAAATCACCCGCCATATCACCGGCGTCGAGATTCACCCTGCCGCGCAGATTGGCAAGCACTTCTTTATCGACCACGCCATGGGCGTCGTCATCGGCGAAACCACCATCGTGGGCGACAACTGCGTGCTCTACCAGGGCGTCACGCTCGGCGGTACCGGCAACGAGACCGGCAAGCGCCACCCCACCCTGGGCAACAACGTCACCGTGGGCACGGGCGCCAAGGTGCTCGGCAACATTCGCATCGGTAACAACGTCAAAATCGGCGGCAACTCGGTCGTCGTTAAGGACGTCCCCGACAACTGCACCGTCGTGGGCGTGCCAGGCCGCATCATCAAGCGCAACGGCTGCCGCGTATTCGAGGAGAGCTTCGACGCCAAGCAGCAGCGCGAGTACATGCCCGATGACGCCGCC
>RKAY01000140.1 GCA_014846205.1 Collinsella aerofaciens
ATCCTGTCGGAGTTTGGCAACGTAGCCTTTTAACGCATCGGCGCGGTGGACCTGCGGGGCTGCCGCGCCATTTACTTGCCTGATGCCGTGTGAGCGGCTATCATACCCACCGTCGTCTCAAGACCGGGGCGTCCGAGCAGTTCGGGTCCGATATCCTGCTCGTTAAACCTAAAACCAAAGGAGTACATAATGATCAAGAAGGTCATGGAGGACTACAAGGTCCTGTTGCGGAGCATTCCCGCGGCAACTGTTTCGCTGTTTTTCGTGAGCGTCATCATGATGAACCTGCTGGCCAACAAAGAGCTCATTAGCCTGCCGTATCTGGCACTCGATTGCGGCTTTGTGGTGAGCTGGGTTTCGTTTTTGTGCCAGGACATGATCTGTAAGCGCTTTGGCGCCAAGGCATCCATCAAAATCTCTATCCTCGCGCTGCTGGTCAACCTGGCCGTGAGCCTGTGCTTTTGGGCATGCTCGCTCACGCCCGGCATGTGGGGCGCCTACTACGACACGGGTATGATCGAGGTCAACACCGCCCTTAACGCCACCATCGGCGGCACCTGGTACGTGGTGCTGGGCTCTTCGCTGGCAATGCTCGTTTCTGCCGTGGTTAACTCCACGCTCAACCAGTCGCTCGGTCGTATGCTCAAAAAGAATAACTTTGCGAGCTTTGCCTTCCGCTCCTATGTGTCCACGGGTGTTGGCCAGTTTATCGACAACCTGGTCTTTGCCATTGTGGTGAGCCACACGTTCTTTGGTTGGACCTGGGTGCAGGTCCTTATGTGCTCGCTGACCGGCGCTGTTGCCGAGCTGCTGTGCGAGGTCTTCCTGAGCCCCGTGGGCTACAAGGTCGTGCGTGGCTGGGAGCGCGAGAACGTGGGCGCCGAGTACCTCGAGCGCCACGCAACCGCCTAAGGAGCAAGTATGCGGGTTTTGATCACGGGCGCTTCGGGCGGTATCGGAGCCACGTGCGTGCAGCGCTTTTTGGACGAGGGCCACGATGTCGTGGGCTTTGATCTGCTACCGGCGGCGATCGATCACGAACGCTATCGCCATCTGATCGTTGATGTCCGCGAGCCTAACTCGTTTCCAGGCGACCTTGAGCCTCAGGTAATCGTGAATGTTGCCGGAACGCAGGATTCGGCCGACGACATCGCCTCCAACCTGCGTGGCACCATCAACGTGACCGAGCACTATGCCTTTGTGGGGGAGGGGCTTGCCGCCAAGCCGGCGCCTGCTATCCAATCCGTGGTCAATGTGGGGTCGGCGAGCGGACATACGGGATCGGAGTTTCCCGCCTATGCCGCCAGCAAGGGTGGCGTTATCGCCTATACCAAGAACCTTGCAAACCGCCTGGCGCCGCAGGCCATCGCCAACAGTGTGGACCCGGGCGGCGTTATCACGCCGCTCAACCGTTGCGTGATGGAAGACGAGCACCTGTGGAACCAGATTATGGAGCTCACGCCGCTTAAACGCTGGGCTACCGCCCAGGAGATCGCTGAGTGGATCTACTTTGTGGGCGTGACCAACCGGTTTATGACCGGGCAGAGCCTGCTGATTGATGGCGGCGAGGCCGGCCGCACACAATTTATTTGGCCCGAATAGGAAACGCGCCCGATGGAAAGCCGTCGGGCGCGTTTTTGATGTATCGATTTTTAGCCGAGGCAAGTCCAGTTGACGGGGGTCGAGCCGTGCTGTTCGAGTAGCCGATCAGCTGCCGAGAAGGGGCGCGATCCCATAAAGGCGGGGAGCTCTGCCGTGGCACGGTTGGCCGAAAGCGGCGAGGGGTGCGTAGAGGCCAGACAGAACTTGCCGGTTGCCTTTCCCGCGCCGGTCGCGGCGAGCTTGCCCTCGACCATCTGCTGGGCAAAGCGGCCCCATGCCAAAAAGACTACCGGCTGGGGCAGCTGGCAGCAGCGCTCGATAACGTAGTCGGTCAGCGTGCTCCAGCCCAGCTTGGCGTGCGAATTGGCGGCATGCTCACGCACGGTGAGCGTGGTGTTGAGGAGCAGGACGCCCTGTTGCGCCCAGGGGGTTAGGTCTCCCGTGGCGGGGATGGGGCAGCCTAGGTCGGCGTTGAGTTCCTTATAGATGTTGCGCAGGCTCGGCGGCAGTTTGGTTTGCGTCGCGGGAACCGAGAACGACAGTCCCATGGCCTGGTTGGGTCCGTGATAGGGGTCTTGGCCCAAGATGACAACTTTGACCTGGTCTGCCGGCGTGTAGGCGAGGGCATTGAGGATGTCGTCTTGTACCGGGTAGATAGTCTGCTCGGCACGCAAAAGGGCGATGCGCTCGAGCAGCTGGTCCGTCGTGTCGCGTACCGGCTGCGGCGCATCGCCCAACCAAGTTGCTATGTTGCGGTCGCGGGTTGCGGTGTCCATGGGGCTCCTTTATGGCAGATGCTGTGTTGGCATCTATTGTAAAGGCGTACCGGAGACCTTTATGCCGCGGCTGTATGAAGAGTGGGGCCTACGAGACGTGCTCGGGCGCTCCTTCCATGTGAGCGTGTACTTGCGAACGAAGGCGCGGGAGCTCGACGGTTGCCACCATGACGCCGGTGAGGATGAGGGCGGCGCCAAAGAAGGCGATGGGGCTTAGGACCTCGCCGACCAGGAAGAACGAGAAGACGGCGGAGCAGACCGGCTCGAGCGAGAAGGCAAAGCCGGTGGTCTCGGCGGGCACGTGGGGCTGCACGAGCGTCTGGGTGATAAAGCCGTAGGCAGAGCAGATGAGTGCGAGTGCGACGACAACGACGATTTCGTTGGGCGTGCTGGGAAGCGTGAAGCCGCCAAAGGTGCACGCGGCGATGCCCGAGAACAGACCGCCAAAGCCCAGCTGCCAAACGCCCAGGGCCAGTGGGTCGACTTCTTCGACAAAGCGCTTGGCTACGATAATGTGGCTGGCATAGATAAAGGCAGAGAGCAACATGATAATCGCGCCGGGATTCAGGCTGGTAAAGTCGGCACCCGAGAGCAGCAGCATACCGCAGGTGACGATGGCAGTGCCGACGAGCACCTTGCGCTCGGGGGCACGACGCAGCAGGGCCGCATTGGCAAACGGCACGATCACGACCGTCAGGCTCTGCAAAAAGCCGGCGGTGGAGGCGGAGGTAAGGCTGGAGCCCAGGCACATGCAGGTGAGCTCGGTTGCCATAATGGCGCCGATGATGGCGGCGCGAACCATCAGGTCACGGTTGATGCGCAGTGCGTGCTTGTGGAAGAGTAGCAGACAGGCCACAAAGGCGATGATGCAGCGCAGCGCAACGATGCTCGTGGCGTTCATGCTGTCCATGCCGATCTTCATGAGGGGGTACGAAAAGCCCCATGCGATGGGAACGGAAAATGAGAGCGCGATTGCTTTTTTGCGATCCATGGGACTCCTTTTGTTACAGAACGGTTTCGCAAAAAGGATTCTGCTCCCAGATGTGGATGTAGTAAAGCGAATGTATCTTCAGTATGATTAAGAGATACTAATGTAGGTAGAAAAAGCCCTGGCAAAACGTTTTACAGCTACATCGATGTGGAGGCACGATGGCATCGCGGTATCAGATTGTTTGTATGGTGGTCGATCGCGGCAGTCTTAAGGGCGCGGCCGACGAGCTGGGCTATACGCAAAGTGCGGTGAGCCAGGCCGTCAAGGCGCTCGAGCGCGAGCTGGGTACCACGCTTATCGAGCGCGGCAAGCAGGGCGTGTCGCTTACGCGCGACGGTAAGCAGTACCTGCCGTATCTGCGACAGATCGTAACTGCCGAGGCCGAGCTTGAGGGCAAGCGTCAGGAGTTACTGGGACTCTCCTCGACTGATATTCGTATCGCGACGTTTACTAACGTGAGCCGCACCGTATTGCCGCGCGTGATTCGCGACTTTGGGGCTCTGCATCCTGGCGTACGCTTTACCCTCAAGCAGGGCGATTACACGCGCAACGCTCAATGGGTGCACGACGGCGTGGTGGATTTTTGCTTTACGGCGCGCGGGTTTACCGCAGGGCTCGAGAAGCGCGTGGTTTATCACGACGAGTTGGTGGCATTGTTGCCGACCGCGCATCCGCTGACGGCAAAGGAAAAGGTTACGCTTGCCGACCTGGCGTCCGAGCCGTTTGTGCTGCTGGACGAGGGCGAGCAGAGCTTGGTGCTCGACGCATTCGCGGCACATGGGCTGTCGCCGCACGTGACGAGCGAGGTGACCGACGACTACACCATCATGGCGATGGTGGAGGAGGGCCTAGGCGTGAGCATGCTGTATCGTCGTACCGTCGAGGGCATGAGGGCCGATTTTCGCGTACGTCCTATCGTGCACGCTCCCTCGCGCGACGTGGTGGCAGCTTGGCGCAGCTGGGACACCATGCCTATCGCCACGAGGCGTTTTATCGACTATATGAGCTCGCATATTGTCAATTAATGACTGGCGTGACGTTGAGTGCGGTGTTTAGCGGGCTGTCGCTTTGGCTTGGGCGGCGCGATAGGTGCGTGCCGGGTGGCAGAGTAGTACCGCCACGACCATAAAGAACGCCGTGGTGCCCAGGCTGATGGGGTAGACCATCATGATGTTCGCAAAGGTGCGGAAGTGCGGGAACACGCAGAAGACCCAATAGAAGCGAATGCCGCAGACGCAGATCATGGTGATGAGGGCGGGCATAAGCGAGATGCCAAAGCCGCGTAGGTAACCGGACATGTTTTCGTAGAACATGCTAAAGGCGTATGCCGGGAAGATCGAGCACACGCGGATATAGCCGATCGAGACGATGTTGGGGTCGCTGTTAAAGAGCGCCAGGATCTCGCGCCCCAGGCCGACAATAACGATAATCGTGGTGAGTGCAACGATACCGCCTTCGACCAGGCAGACCTTGAGCGTCTTGGTGCAGCGGTCGATCTGGCGGGCACCGTGGTTTTGTCCCACAAAGGTGGTGCAAGCCTGGCTAAAGCTGTTGAGCAGGTTGTAGCACACGTACTCCAGGCTCATGGCGGCGCTCGAGGCCGCCATGACCTCGGTGCCCAGGCTGTTGATGGCGGACTGGATGATGATATTGGCGACGGCAAAGACGGCGCTTTGGATGCCGGCGGGCAGGCCGATCTTGACGATGCGCTTGAGGGCGACGGGGTCGATAGCCAGGTCACGCGGGGTGACGCGGACGACGGAGTCGGTCTTGAGCAGACGGATAAAGAGTGTAGCGGCGCTGACGGTGTAGGCGATGGCGGTGGCGATGGCGACGCCCGCGACACCCCAGTGGAGCACGGGGACAAAGATGAGGTCCAGGCCAATGTTGAGGACGGTGGACACGGCAAGCGCCTGCAACGGCATGCGGGTGATGCCGACGGAGCGGAAAATCGCGGCCTCAAAGTTGTAGAGCAAGATCGAGGGCATGCTCAGCAAAAAGACGCGCAGGTAGAGCGAAGCGAGCGGCATGGTTTCGGCGGGAACGTTGAGCGCGGCGAGCATGGGCTCGGCAAAGATCTCGCCCAGTGCGATGACGACAAAGCCCACGAGCGCCATTAAAATCGAGGTATGGACGGCGCGTTTGATCATGTTCTGATCGTTGCGGCCGATAGCGTTGGCGATGACCACGTTGGAGCCAAGCGACATGCCAATAAACAGGTTGAGCATAAGACTGGTAAGCGGAACATTGGAGCCGACCGCCGCCATGGCGAGGGTCCCCTGGTCGCCCGAGAAGTTACCGATGATGACCGTGGCGATGAGGTTCGACAGCTGCTCCAAGATACTCGTGGCGGCCACGGGGAAGGCGAACAGGGGAATATTGCGCCACAGCGAGCCGGTGGTCATGTCAATGTGCTTAGATGCGGTGTCTGCCATACGCTCTCAATCTCTAATATGCTCTTTCGTGCTTATTTGCGCAGACGATGATACTCCTAATGCAACCAGCCGGCACTTAGGGACGTTCCTTTTCTGTCGGCAGCTGGGGACACTCCTTAGTCATTCAAGAACGTCTCCAATGACTAGTTGGGGAAGGCGTGCGACAATGGTGGGCGTTGTGTTGTCCGCGCTAAGGAGTTGCCATGTTGTTGTGTCCCGTTTGCCATGAGCCGTTGGTGGACGACGAGCGCGGTGCTGCATGCGCGGGCGGACACCGGTTTGACCGTGCGCGCGAGGGCTATCTATATCTGCTGCGCTCGTCCAAGAGCGGTGACTCCATGGGTGATCCCAAGTCGCAGGCGCGCAGCCGTCGTGACTTTCTGAACCGCGGATACTATGCGCCGTTGCGCGATGCGATGGTCGAGCTGGTGCGCGAGCGGGTGTCTGGTCGTGCCGTGTCAACGAACTGCCCCATGACGTTGCTCGATATTTGCTGCGGCGAGGGCTACTACACCAGTGCCATGGGCGCGGTTTCGGGCGTGGATGCTTACGGCTTTGACCTGGGTAAAGAGATGGTGCGCCTGGCCGCCAAGCGCGGCGATGCGACCTACTTCGTGGCCAACATGAAGGACATCCCCGTGGCCGATGGCGCCTTCGATATGGTGACCGAGCTCTTCGCTCCCTTTAACGAGCGTGAGTTTGCCCGCGTGCTGGCGCCAGAGGGCTCGCTCTACACCGTGGTGCCGGGTGCCCGTCATCTGTTTGGGCTCAAGGAGGTGCTCTACGACACGCCATATCTCAACGACGAAAAGCTGCCGAAGACTACGGAGCTTAAGTTGGTCGAAACGCAGCGGGTGACAGCTTCTATCACCCTCCAGACGCAGGCCGGCATCGAAGCCGTATTTCAGATGACGCCCTATTACTACCGCACGCGCCCTGCCGACAAAGAGCGCCTGGCAAATTTGGATACCCTTCAAACCGACATCGACTTCATCATCGCCGAGTACCGCCACAGCTAACAACCTGCCAAATAGGGACAGGTTTATTTTGGTAGGTTTTATCTGGGCAAACGTAAAGGGCCGACCGCGGAAATGCGCGATCGGCCCTTTTTAGTTGCTTGGCTGCAGAGGTTATGAGAAGCGAGCGCTTATAGGCGGTCCTTGTTCTCGGCCTTTACGGCGTGTGCCTGCTGAACAAAGAACAGGTCGTACACCACGATGACAAAGGCGCCAAAGTTGATGGCGTCGCCGCCAAACGCGGGAAGCGTGAGCACCGCTTGGGCAAGCGTGGCGACCGCGGCAACAATACCGAGCTTAAACGCGCCGTCCACCTGCGAAGGCTTGTTGGCGCCCTTGATACCGGCGACGCCTGCGGCAAGGTCGACGAGACCCTTGGCGATAAGCACGACCGCTGCGAGCGTGGCGTACGAACCGTACGTGGAATCGAGACCGCCCGTGGCGATACCGACGCCGGCGGTGACGAGGCTGGCGATGCCCAAAACAAAGTAGATGAGAGCAAGGATTTTGAGAGTCTTGCGAGTGAAGCTCATGGCTGGTCCTTTCGATACGAGTACGCCAACTTGGCGCACCCAATGTACTGCACATATGGTGAAGCACATTGTAGTTCAACGCGGCGATGCATGCGTTTGAAAGCGCATTGAGCCCGCGCAGCCAAACCCAACCTTTCAAAAAGGAAAGCTGGGCGTAAGCAAAATCGATGGCAGCGTATGTGCGGCGCTGCGATGATGAGGCCATGGTAAGAGCTGGACCGAAGGAGGAGCCATGATGTACGGACCAGAGCAAGTGCGTGAACCGCGGTCGTTGGGAAGGCGCATGGGTGATTCTGTGATCGCTGCCGTGTGCACGGGATTGATGGCGGTGCTTTGCATTGGGATGCTGTGGACCATGTCGCATGTGGGACAATAACGGACGGTTGGGTGCCAACTGAGGTGGCGCTCACGTATTCGTTTTGCTTGCTAAGGAGTGTCCATGGGCGTCGTCGATCCCTTTTCTGTTGCTCGGGCGGCAGGGCTCGAGTTAACCAGGACACCCGAGGGTCTCACGCTCACCGATGGCTCGATGGAGTTGCGAGCCGATTTTGGCCGCATGCTTCCACGGCTCAAGCAGGGCCGTTTGCAGCAAGAGCTACTGGTGAAGGCTGCGCGCACAAAAGGCATCGAGCAACCATGGGCGATTGATGCCACGGCAGGCTTTGGCGAGGACTCGCTGCTGCTGGCTGCCGCGGGCTTTACCGTCGATCTGTATGAACAGGATTGCGTGATCGCGGCGCTCCTCAAGGATGCCTTGGATCGTGCGGCAGATGATTCGGCGCTTGCGGCTATCGTGTCGCACATGCGCTTGCATGCGGGTGAGGACAGCATTGCCGGCCTTCGCCATACAGCTGAGCTGATCGGGCGGGGCGAGCTCACCGCTCCTGACGTGGTATATCTGGACCCCATGTTTCCCGGGCGCACCAAGAGCGCGGCGGTGAAAAAGAAGTTCCAACTTTTGCATCATCTGGAACAACCGTGTGCCGATGAGGAGACGCTGGTCGAAGCGGCGCTTGCGGTGCGGTCGCGCAAGGTCGTTATCAAGCGGCCGGTGAAGGGGCCACTGCTTGCCGGCGTTAAGCCGAGCTATCAGCTTGCGGGCAAGGCCGTTCGCTACGATGTTTTGGTGCCGCCGCGCCCGTAGCTTGCGTGCGATGGTCGGCGCTTCGCCAGCGCCGTGCCGATGCGGAGCCTATTTCCAAGGGTGCGACGTCAGGTGCCACCCGCCGCAGTATTCGCATTTGTAGCAGGCAAGCCCGCGGCGTCCGCGGTTTTCGCAGTCGGCCATAACTGCCTCGGCCTCGGCGCGCGTGTCGTAACGGTTTTTGCGTTCGCACGACTTGTAGCGCCACGCCTCATCGCGTTCGGCGTCCAGGGCGTCGCGGCGCTCATCCTCGCGCGCAAACAGGTCGCTCATATCGCCGCCGGTGGCAGCGCCCAAAAACTCGCTTTTGGCTTTTGACCAGGCGGCTCGCTTTTTGCTACCCATCTGCTTCGCGCCCCTCTCCAAACGTTGGTATCATTGCTCAATCAAAGTGATACCAATAAACGTGAGGTCGCCGCGTGATGATCAGAAAAACCCTCGATACCGACATTCCCGCCGTCATGGCTATCTATGACGCGGCCCGCGCCTTTATGCGTACGCATGGCAACGCCACGCAGTGGCCGGTAGGCACGCCCTCGGCCGAGCAGCTGGCTGCCGATATTGCCGCTGGTGGCAGTTACGTGTGCGAAGTCGATGGCCGCGTGGTGGCGACGTTTGCCTTTTTGCCGGGCCCGGACGAGTGCTATGACGTCATTGAGGACGGGCAATGGCGTAGCGACATTCCGTACGCCGTGCTGCACCGTGTGGCGTCCGACGGCACCGTGCACGGTATCGCGGCTGCGATGTTCGCCTTTGCCAAAGAGCGTGCCGATCACCTGCGCATCGACACGCATCAGGACAACTTGCCCATGCAGGGCGTCATCGCCAAGGCCGGGTTTAAGCGTGCCGGTACCGTATATGTGTCGGACGGTACGCCGCGTGTCGCGTTTGATTGGCTGCGCGAGGCGTAGGAGCCAAGGCACGTATCATCACCCAGCTCAAATAAAAAATGGCCCCGAGTGGGGCCATTTTTGGTAAAACGCGTCGTTGTGGGGCTCGCGTTGTTACTGCCCCAGATAAGCCCGGGCAGACAAAAAGGGGAGGTGCCGGCTTTCGCAAGGCGCGAACCTACGAAAATCGCCGCGCGGCAACGCAGGGCGATGAGCTCGGTCGGGGGATAGGGCCCGCTTCGCCCGCCGGCCCGTAAATTGTATCATCCAGTGTGGAACGAGGATGCCCGTCGCCGCGTGCGATGGGCTTGCAATAAGAGGAGAGCCATGTCGAAGCAAGCGGTCGTTGGAATCTTGGCGCATGTCGATGCCGGCAAGACCACGCTGGCCGAGGCCATGCTGTTCAACGCGGGTCGCATTCGCAAGCGCGGCCGCGTGGACGATGGCGATTCGCATCTGGACACTGACGCGATCGAGCGCGAGCGCGGCATCACGATCTTCTCGTCGCAGGCCGTGCTCGACCACGGCGATACCCACGTCATGCTCGTGGATGCACCGGGGCATGTCGATTTTTCTGCCGAGGCGGAGCGCACGCTGCGCGCACTCGACTATGCGATTTTGGTTGTGGGTGCCAACGATGGCGTGCAGGGGCACACCGAAACCCTGTGGCGCCTGCTTGCGCGCTATGACATCCCGACGTTCATCTATATCAACAAAATCGATTTGGAGAATCCCGGCCGCGATGTTTTGCTGGCACAGCTTGGGCAGCGTCTTTCCGAAGGCTGTCTGGATGCCAACGAGCTGCTGGCGGGCGGTGCCGTTCAGGAGGATGCTGCTGCGTTGGACGAGGCGGCACTCGAGGAGTTTCTTGAAGCGGGTGAGCTTTCCGTCGCAACGCTGTCGCGCATGGTTGCCGAGCGCAAGCTCTTTCCCTGCTTTGCCGGCTCGGCGCTCAAGGACCAAGGCGTGGACGAGCTGTTGGATGGCATATGCGCGCTGATGCGTGAGCAGGCGTGGTCCCCGGAGTTTGCCGCGCGCGTCTATCGTGTCAGCCGCGGAGATCGCGGCGAGCGTTTGGCTTGGGTTAAAGTGACCGGTGGCACGCTGCACGCCAAGCAGATGATTGACGGACGTTCCGGTGCCGAGGCATGGGAGCAGAAGGTCGATCAAGTACGCATCTATAACGGCGAGAAGTATGAGCTTGCGCAAGAAGTTGCTGCTGGCGGTATTTGTGCCGTGACGGGTCTTGCGCACGTTCGCCCAGGGGACGCCCTGGGCGCGGAGCCCGCGGGCGATGCGCCCGTCATTGCGCCGGTCCTCACCTATACGGTGCTGCCGGGCGAACATGACGTCCATACGGTGTTCAAAGCATTGACTGAGTTGGCGGACGAAGATCCCATGCTCGGCGTAAGCTGGAATACGCATCTTGAGCAGATTCACCTGCAGTTGATGGGCGCCGTGCAGCTCGAGGTCGTGCAGCGCGTGCTGGCCGATCGTTTTGGCCTTGCGGTCGAGTTTGAGCCCGGCGGCATTCTCTATAAGGAGACTATCTCGCAGCCGGTCGAGGGTGTGGGCCACTTTGAGCCACTGCGCCACTATGCCGAGGTGCATTTGCGCTTGGAGCCGTTGCCAGCGGGTTCGGGCGTGCAGTTTGGCACCGTGACCTCGACCGATGAGCTCGATCTTAACTGGCAGCGTTTGGCGCTCACCAACGCTATGGAGCGCGATCACCTGGGCGTGTTGACGGGCTCGCCCATCACCGATGTGCGCATTACGCTCACGGGCGGCCGCGCGCATGCCAAACACACCGAGGGCGGCGATTTTCGCCAGGCCACGTACCGCGCGATTCGCCAGGGTTTGATGCAGGCTCGTGAGGCCGGCGCAGCCGTGCTGCTGGAGCCTTGGTACCACTTTGAGCTCGAGGTGCCGGGGGAGTGCGTAGGCCGGGCGCTCTCGGATGCCACGCGCATGGGTGCCGAGTACGAGCCGCCGACGATGGCGGGAGACCGGGCGAAGCTTGTGGGTCGCGTGCCGGCATCCGAGGTGCAGGATTATGCGCTGGAGGTGGCTGCCTACACGAGCGGTCGCGGCCATCTGTACCTGGAGTTCGCCGGTTACGCGCCCTGTCATGATGCCGAGCGCGTAATCGAGACGGCGGCCTATGAACCCGAGGCCGATCTGCCCAACACGCCCGACTCGGTCTTTTGCTCTCACGGCGCCGGCTACACGGTCAAATGGTACGACGTGCCCGCCGCGGCGCACGTAAAGGTCGATCCTGCCACCTTCCGCCCCTGGCGAGCGGCCGACGCGGAGTTTTTTGGCCACATGTGACATAGGGACAGCCCCTTTGTCACATTGATGTTTGGGAGAGGTCAAAACATGGTGATTCATACTGAGCGTTTGACGCTTCGTCCGTGGCGCGAGACGGATGCGGCGAGCCTGTTTGCATATGCGAGCGATCCGGACGTGGGGCCGGCTGCGGGTTGGCCGCCCCATCGAAGCATTGAGGAGAGCAGGGAGATCATTCGGACGGTCTTTGCGGCGCCCCATACCTTTGCCATTTGCCTGGCTGAGGCAGACGAGCCCGTGGGCAGCATCGGGCTCATGCCGCCTCGCTGCGAGTCGAACAGCCAAAGAGGCGGACTCGAGTTCGAGGTGGGGTATTGGATCGCCAAGCCGTTCTGGGGTCGAGGCTTTGCTCCCGAAGCGGTGCGAGCTATGCAGCGCTATGCGTTCGATACGCTTGGCTGCAAGGCGCTTTGGTGCGGATACTACGAGGGCAATAACAAGTCGTTACGCGTTCAGCAAAAGTGCGGATTCGCGCCGCATCACGTTGAGCGCGACGTACTTTGCGAGCTTATGGGCGATGTGCGTACCGAGTGCTTTACGTATTTGACCCGCGAAGACTGGCGCGAGCAGGCACAGTGCGAGTAACGTGACAAAGGGACAGTCCCTTTGCCACGTTCGGCTAACAGGAAGGGGAGCGATGGCGGTGTCGCAACAACCAAGTGCTATCGAGGTGCGTGGCGCGCGCGTCCATAACCTTAAGGACATCGATATCGATATTCCGCTGGGAAAGCTCGTGGGTATTGCCGGCGTATCGGGTTCGGGCAAGAGCTCGCTGGCACTGGGCGTTCTTTACGCCGAGGGCTCGCGTCGCTACTTGGAGGCGCTCAGCACCTATACTCGACGTCGCCTGACGCAGGCCGAGCACGCTCAGGTGGATGAGGTATTGCACGTGCCGGCGGCGCTCGCGTTGCATCAGCGCCCCAGTGTGCCAGGCGTGCGCTCGACCTTTGGCACCATGACCGAGCTCAACAATAGCCTGCGTCTGCTCTTTAGCCGCTGTGCCCATCACGTGTGCCCGCATTGCGGGGCGCGTGTGGAGCCGAGCCTTAACGTTGCCGCTGGCCTGTCGCTCACGTGCCCTGCATGCGGTCGCGAGTTTTACGCGCCGAGCGCCGAGGACCTTGCCTTCAACAGCGGCGGTGCGTGCCCTACCTGCGGCGGCACGGGCGTTATGCGCGAGGTGGACGAGGCGAGCCTGGTGCCCGACGAGTCGAAGACTATCAACGAGGGTGCGGTGCTTCCCTGGGGCACGCTCATGTGGGATCTGATGAAACAGGTGGCCGGCGAGATGGGCGTGCGCACCGATGTGCCGTTTAACCAGCTCACGCCCGCCGAGCGCGATATCGTGTTCCATGGCCCGGCGGTTAAGAAGCACATTCTCTACGTTCCCAAAAACGGCGAGGGCGCCACGCCACTCGATTTCACCTATTACAACGCCGTCTATACCGTCGAGAATGCGCTCGCCAAGGTTAAGGACGATAAGGGGCTTAAGCGCGTGGCTCGCTTTTTGCGCGAGGGCCCGTGCCGTGACTGCGGCGGCACGCGCCTCTCCGAGGC
>RKAY01000157.1 GCA_014846205.1 Collinsella aerofaciens
GATCCTCGCCTCCATCGGCTTTGGCACCCGCGTGACCACCGACGACGTATACCAGCAGGGCATCCGTACCATCGGCGCCGAGGACATCGCCCAGGCCCGCGAGCTCGGCTACGCCATCAAGCTGCTGGGCATCGCCCGCAACACCGACGCCGGCGTCGACGTCCGCGTACACCCCACGCTGATCCCCGCCGACCACATGCTTGCCAAGGTCAACGGCGCCATGAACGCTGTCTACGTGGTAGGCGATGCCGTGGGCGAGACCATGTTCTACGGTGCCGGCGCAGGCTCCTTCCCCACCGCGAGCGCCGTCGTGGGCGATATCCTGTCGCTCTCCGAGCAGATCAGCCGCGGCGTGGCCCCGCTGCCCGAGATCGAGCCCTATGGTCACAACCTCGCCTTTAAGCCCATGGACGAGCTCCAGACCAAGTACTATGTGCGCCTGAAGGTCGCCGACCGCGTGGGCGCCCTGTCCGAGACGGTCGACATCTTTGCCAAGCACAACATCTCGATCTCGCTCATCAACCAGGTCGAGGACGGCAAGTCGGGCGTTAGCGATGCCTGCTCGGTCATTTTCCTGACGCACCGCGCACTCGAGAAGGACGTCCAGGCTGCCGCCGCCGAGCTTGCCAGCGTCGACTGCGTGGCCGAGGTCGCCAACGTCCTGCGTATCGAGGACGTCGAGGCCTGGACCGAAGGCGTTATGGCCAACTAACCCAACGCTCGCCTAGCAATACGCGCCTTGAGGGCTCCCGTCCGATGTGGGACGGGAGCCCTTTTGTCACCTGCCCTAAGCACAACGGCAGAGCATATTTGCGCGAGCCGCTCATCGGTAACGCGGGCTACCGTTCACCGATATGCAAACGCGGCCGATTCCGGCTACCGCTACGCTTTGTTGCGAATGTCCGCCCGCGATGAGAGGAAGCACCATGTTGCTCGAGGGCAAGAAAGCAATCATCACCGGAGGCACGCGCGGTATCGGCTATGCCATCGCCTGCCGTTTTATCGAGGAAGGCGCTGCCGTCACCGTCTTTGGCTCACGCCAGGAGACTGCCGACGCGGCCGTTGAGAAGCTGGCAGCCGCCTATCCCGACGCCAAGGTCTGGGGCCGCTCCTGCGACCTCACCTCGCTCGAAGCCGTGACCGAGGCCTTTACCCAGGCTGCCGCCGACATGGGCGGCTTGGACACGGTCGTCAACAATGCCGGCATCTCCCAGCGCTCGCCGCTCCTTAACTATACGGCCGAGGAGTTCGCAAAGGTCATGGACCTCAACGTCGTCGCCGTCTTTAACGGTCACCAAGCTGCCGCCAAGATCATGACCGAGGCCGGCCACGGCGGCACCATCACTACCACAAGCTCGATGGTCGCCAAGTACGGCCAGCCCTCCGGCGTCGGTTACCCCACGTCCAAGTTTGCCGTCAACGGCATGGTCCAGTCGCTCTCGCGCGAGCTCGCCCCCATGGGCATCCGCGTCAACGCCGTTGCCCCAGGCGTAACCAAGACCGATATGGTCGCCAACCTGCCCGAAGAGGTCATCAAGCCCATCATCGCCACTATTCCGCTGGGACGCATGGGCGAGCCCGAGGACGTTGCCAACGCCTTCGTTTTCCTGGCGAGCGACATGTCCTCCTATGTCACGGGCGCCATCCTCCCCGTCGACGGAGCAGCCCGCTCCTAAAGGTCGAAAGTTTCGGCTTCGAACCTCAACAGAGCTCAACGCAAAAGGCGCGCTGTCTGCATCAACCGCAGGCAGCGCGCCTTCTTCTGTTTGTAAGGGAAACTGCGTCCCGGTATTTCAGCTCAGAACGGGACGTAGCTTCCCTCAGGGCCTTCTTTCGGAAACTATGTCCCATTCTGGGCGCGGATTCTGGGGCACGCTTTCCGCAACGGGCCTCTTGCGGAAAGCGTGTCCCACTCTGGGCGCCAATTCCGGGATGCGTTTTCCGCGGCGACGTTGGCTACCTGCCGTCGTCGTCCTGGGCTTCATCGCTCGCATAGAGCTCCAGCATGCGGCGGCGGTATTCGCGCACGGCAAGCTTGGCGCGCTCCAGGCGGCGGCGCTCGCGCGGAGTCAACTCGGACGGGTCAACCTCGTCTCCATAGGTCTTATCGGCAAGAAGATGCGCCGCGTCCACGATGCGGGCATCGATGTGGCCGCTCGCCGCCTCGGCTGAAAGACGTTCGGCAATCGTATCGAGCGTAGGCAGGCCCTCAAATACGCGGCCATGGCCATGCGAGGTCAGCAGCTCGTGCTCTCGTGCGAGCAGACTCGCCAAATCGTGATGGGCGCGCAGAATGTCGAGCGCATCGGATGGATGCTCGGCAACTTCTGCCACGGCGGCGACCGGCGCGGCGTCGACCACGCGGTAGAAGAGCTGCGCGAGCAATGGCATCAAGAACACCGTGATGGCGCCGGCGGCGACCATAACCGACGCGATATCCTGCGATAGCGCGCCCGCGTTGACGGCAACGCTCGTCACGGCAACGATGATCGGCAACGCCGTGGTGCAGTACAGGGCCACGGTAATGCGGCCATACGCCGAAACGTCGCGCGTCGCGGGACAAATGCTCATAGAAATAAGAATGGGCACCGCGCGAATGATCAGCAGCGCCACGATAAAGCCCGCGAGCAGCCCGGGACGCGACGCCACGGCCGTCAGGTCGATCTTTGCGCCCGACACGGTAAAGAACACCGGAATCAAAAAGCCGTAGGCCAGGCCGTCGAGCTTGGTCTCGAGCGTATGGTTGCCCTCGGGGATGATGTAGCGCAGGACAAAGCCGGCGGCAAAAGAACCCAACACGATATCGAGGTCAAAGACGGCCGAGAACGCCACGAGCGTGACTAGGATGAGCACGGTCAGGCGCACGAAGGTCTGCGACGTGGTATCGGCGCGCTCCTCGACAAACGCAAAGAAGCGGCTGCCGACGCGCTTGGAGCGGCTCGGGACCACGGCAAGCAACACGCACACGGCCGCAAACAAGCCCAAGATCAACAACGTCTGAATTCCCGTGCGGGCAGACAGCAGCACCGACATGGCGAGCACGGGACCGAGCTCGCCCCAGGTGCCATACGCGAGAATCGAGTCGCCCACACGCGTGCCGGTGAGCGAGCGCTCACGCATGATGGGCACGAGCGTGCCGAGCGCCGTCGAAGTAAGGGCGAGCGTCACGGCGATACCGTCGAAATGGCTGACCGAGAACCATGGGGTAAAGCGCACGGCAAGCCAGGCGATACCAAACGTGACGACCCACGTCGCCATACCGTAGCGTCCCTCGACGCCCGTGATGCTCTTGGGGTCGATCTCAAAGCCGGCGAGCAGGAACAAAAAGGCCAGACCGAGCTCGGACACAAGCGAGACCTCGGCATCCACATGGATGACGCCGAGCATATGTGGGCCCAGCACCGCGCCGAACACGAGCAAAAAGACCGTTTCGGGAACGGGCTTTCCGGGAATCGCCGAGGCGATGAAGGGGCTTGCAAAGGCCACGAGCGCGATGATGGCGAGTGAAACGAATGCCATGTGATGCCTTTCTCTTGTTTGCGCTTCACTGTAGCACCCTCGCCGTCCTCAACGCGCCGCGAGCTGTCGTATCATAGTGAGGCTTACAAACATGTGGCTCAAGGCGACCGCGAGGCTAGCCCCGCAAACCGACCGCTGCCGCATACCGTACCGTACGCCCAACCGATCAGGAAGGCAGGAACCAATGGTCTCTCGTATCTACGTGGAGAAGAAACCCGGGTTCGACGTCGAGGCTCAGCAGCTCAAGGGCGAGCTGACCGAGATTCTCGGCATCAAGGGCATCGAGGCCCTGAGGATCATCAACCGCTACGACGTCGAGGGCATCGACGAGGAGCTTTTCCGCTCCTGCGTGCCGACCGTCTTTAGCGAGCCCCAGGTCGATGTGACCTACGACGAGCTCCCCGCAAGCGATGGCGCCGTCTTTGCCGTCGAATTCCTGCCTGGCCAGTTTGACCAGCGCGCCGACTCAGCCAGCGAGTGCGTGCAGCTCATCAGCCAGGGCGAGCGCCCCGCCGTGCGCTCCGCCAAGGTCTATATGATCTCGGGCGCTCTGGACGAGGCCGCCGTCGAGACCATCAAGCACTACGTGGTGAACCCCGTCGAGGCGCGCATCGCCTCGCTCGACCTGCCCAAGACGCTGTACATGGAGACCCCCGAGCCTGCGCCCGTCGAGGTGCTCGACGGCTTCCGCGAGCTCGACGAGGCCGGCCTTGCCGCCTTTATCTCCGAGCGCGGTCTTGCCATGGACGAGGCGGACATCGCCTTCTGCCAGCAGTACTTCCGCGATGAGGGTCGCGACCCCACCATCACCGAGATCCGCGTGATCGACACCTATTGGTCCGACCACTGCCGCCACACCACCTTCGGCACCGTCCTGGATGACGTGACGATCGACGACGCCGTGGTGCAGCAGGCCTTCGACCGCTACATGGAGATGCGCCACGAGCTCGGTCGCGACGCCAAGCCCGTCTGCCTCATGGACATGGGCACCATCGGCGCCAAGTACCTCAAGAAGACCGGCGTCATGACCGATGTCGACGAATCCGAGGAGATCAACGCCTGCACCGTCAAGGTGAAGGTCGATGTCGATGGCGAGGACCAGGACTGGCTGTTCCTGTTTAAAAACGAGACCCACAACCACCCGACCGAGATCGAGCCCTTCGGCGGTGCCGCCACCTGCGTGGGCGGCGCTATCCGTGACCCGCTCTCGGGCCGCAGCTATGTGTATCAGGCCATGCGCGTCACCGGTGCCGGCGACCCCACCGTCCCGGTTTCCGAGACGCTCGAGGGCAAGCTGCCGCAGCGCAAGCTCGTGACCACTGCCGCCGCCGGCTACTCCAGCTACGGCAACCAGATCGGCCTTGCCACCGGTCAGGTCAGCGAACTCTATCACCCCGGCTACGTGGCCAAGCGCATGGAGGTCGGCGCCGTCGTGGGCGCTACCCCGGCAAACCACGTGCGCCGCGAGTGCCCCGCCCCCACCGACAAGATCATCCTGCTGGGCGGCCGCACCGGCCGTGACGGCATCGGTGGCGCCACCGGCTCCTCCAAGACTCAGAACACCGAGTCCATCGAGACCTCGGGTGCCGAGGTCCAGAAGGGCAACGCCCCGGTCGAGCGCAAACTGCAGCGCCTGTTCCGCCGCGGCGACGCCTGCCGTCTGATCAAGCGCTGCAACGACTTTGGCGCCGGCGGCGTCTCGGTCGCCGTGGGCGAGCTTGCCGACGGCCTGTATGTCGACCTGGACACCGTGACCAAGAAGTACGACGGCCTGGACGGCACCGAGCTCGCTATCTCCGAATCCCAGGAGCGCATGGCCTGCGCCGTCGCCGACGGTGACGTCGAGGAGTTCATGGGCTACGCCGCCGAGGAGAACCTGGAGGCGACCGTTATCGCCGAGGTCACCGCCGAGCCGCGCATGCGCATGGCCTGGAACGGCGTCGCCATCGTCGACCTGTCCCGTGAGTTCCTCAACTCCAACGGCGCGCCCAAGCACCAGGTCGCTCACGTGTGCGCCCGCAGCGTGTGGCAGCCCAGCTGGGCCGGCACCACGCTCGCCGAGCGCATGACCTCGCTGGTCACCGACCTCAACGTCGCCTCCAACAAGGGCCTTTCCGAGCGCTTCGACTCCACCATCGGTGCCGCAACCGTGCTCATGCCCTTTGGCGGCAAGACGCAGCTCACCCCCAGCTCGGCCATGGTCGCCAAGTTCCCCGTGGACGGCGAGACCACCACGGCGAGCGCCATGGCATGGGGCTTCAACCCCTACCTGATGGAAGCCGACCAGTTTGCCGGCGCTTACCTGTCTGTGGTCGAGTCCATCGCCAAGCTCGTGGCCGCCGGCTTTGAGCACAAGCACGCCTACCTCTCCTTCCAGGAGTACTTCGAGCGTCTGCGCACCGAAGCCGAGCGCTGGGGCAAGCCCACGGCAGCCGTCCTGGGCGCCCTCATGGCCCAGGTCGACCTGGGCGCCGGCGCCATCGGCGGCAAGGACTCCATGAGCGGCTCGTTTGAGGACGAGGCCGGCGAGCTCAACGTCCCGCCGACCCTCATCAGCTTCGCCGTGGCCGTGGGCAAGGCGGCCCGCGCTGTCTCGCCCGAGTTCAAGGGCCTCACGCACCGCGTCGTCCGCATCGCCCCCGCCACCTATGGCGAGGACTACCGCCCCGACGCCCAACAGCTGCTCGCCGCGTTTGACGCCGTCGAGGCGCTCACCGCCAACGGCAATGCCCTGGCCGTCTCTACGCCCGGCTACGGCTGCGGCGCCGAGAGCCTCTTTAAGATGTGCGTCGGCAACCAGATCGGTATCGAGCTTGCCGAGGATGTGGACGTGGAGAGCCTCTTCACCCCGCTCTACGGCAGCTTTATCGTCGAGCTCGCCGATGACGCCGAGCTGCCCGAGGTCGCCGACGGCGTTGTCGTCGAGCCCCTGGGCACCACCGTTGAGGGCTACGTCATCGATACTGGCTCCGAGGTCATCGAGCTCGCCGAGCTCCAGGAGGCCTGGGAGAGCGGTATCGAGAGCGTTTTCGCCTACCGCAGCGCCGGCGAGACCGCCGAGGTCAAGACCATCGACTTCCGCGCCAAGGACATCCACGTGTACGGCGGCGCCAAGATCGCCCGCCCGCGCGTGGTTACCCCCGTGTTCCCCGGCAACAACTGCGAATACGATAGTGCCCGTGCCTTCCGCGCCGCCGGTGCTGAGGCCGACACCTTCGTGATCAACAACCTCACGCCCGAGGCCGTCGCCGAGAGCACCCACGAGCTCGCCCGCCGCATCCGTGCAAGCCAGATTGTCATGATCCCTGGCGGCTTCTCGGGCGGCGACGAGCCCGATGGCTCCGCCAAGTTCATCACGGCGTTCTTCCGCGCTCCCGAGGTCACCGAGGCAGTCCGCGACCTGCTCAAGGCCCGCGACGGCCTGATGCTGGGCATCTGCAACGGCTTCCAGGCCCTGATCAAGCTCGGTCTGGTGCCCTACGGTGACATCGTCGACGCCACGCCCGATGCGCCCACGCTGACGTTCAACACCATCGGTCGTCACCAGAGCCGTCTGGTGCGCACTCGCATCTCGTCCAATCTGTCCCCGTGGCTGTCGCAGTGCAGCCTGGACGACCCCTACACCGTCGCCATCAGCCACGGCGAGGGCCGCTTTGTCGCCAACGACGAGGTGCTCGCCCAGCTGATCGCCAACGGCCAGGTCGCCACGCAGTACGTGGGCGAGGACGGCAAGCCCAGCATGGATCTTTCCGTCAACCCCAACGGCTCCGCACTTGCCATCGAGGGCATCACGAGCCCCGACGGCCGCGTCCTGGGCAAGATGGGCCATGCCGAGCGTCGCGGCGACAACCTGTACCGCAACGTGCCCGAGCATGTCCCCGGCGACAAGTTCATGCCGATCTTTGAGAGCGGCGTAGCCTACTTCGCTTAAAGCTTTCCCATCGGGTACAATCCCCTCGGGTAACAACACCCGCCACCGGCACGCCCGGTGGCGGGTTCTTTTTTGCTTTGCGCGTATAGGAGAAGGACATCATGGAAAGCCGCAAGACGCATCTCGCCACCCTGCCTGGACTCATCCTGGGCTGCCTTGTTTGTTGCGCGCTCTGGGGGTCGGCTTTTCCCTGCATCAAGATCGGCTACGCACTCTTTGGTATCCCAGCGCACGATAGCGCCTCGCAGCTACTCTTTGCAGGTTTGCGCTTCACGCTTGCCGGTATCCTGGTTATCGCCGGTATGAGTGCAGCCCAGCGCCGCCCGCTCGTCCCACAGGTACGCGACATTAAGCCCATCTGTATCCTGTCGCTCTTCCAGACTATCGGACAGTACTTCTTTTTCTATCTGGGACTCTCGCATGCCAGTGCCATGTCGAGCTCCATCATCGAGGCCAGCGCCAACTTCTTGGCCATCCTCTTTGCCGCCCTGGCGTTTCGCACCGAGAAGCTCGATACGGCCAAGGTGCTTGGCTGTGTGTTAGGCTTTGCCGGCGTCGCACTCGTCAATCTTTCGGGCGCGGACGGTACCTTTGGCTTTACACTCGACGGCGAGGGCTTTATCCTGGCCTCCACCATCGCGGGTGCCCTTTCGACCTGCCTGATTGGCATCTTCTCGCGCGAGCACGACGGCGTCTTGCTTGCAGGGTGGCAGTTCTTGGTCGGCGGCCTGGTCCTTACCGCCATCGGGTTTTTGATGGGCGGCATGCTCTCCCCCACCGCGATCATCCCCGCCATCGCGCTCATTATCTATATGGCACTCATCTCCGCCGTCGCGTACTCGCTATGGTCGCGTCTGCTTGCCGTCAACCCCGTCAGCCGTGTGTCGGTCTTTGGCTTTATGAATCCAGTCTTTGGCGTACTGTTGAGCGCGCTGCTGCTCGGCGAGGGCGCTGGCACGAGCCCTGTTACCGTCATCGTTGCCCTGCTGTTGGTCTGCGGCGGCATCATCATCGTCAACAGGCCTAAAAAGGCCTAGCGAGCTCACCTTTTTAGGGAGGGTGTTCGCACACTTTAGCTTAATGGAGTATATCGGAGAGTCGAGGGCCACCATGCACGCAAGCGTGCGCCCTTTCTCTAGCGTATCTGGATGCCGGTTTTCTTTTTCTCGGCCTTGACACGGTAGAGCTCCGCATCAGCAACGCGAAGCAAGTCTTGCCAGGTATCGACACCATCACCGACCCGTGCGTAGCCGATGGACATCCGCAACAGATACGGCACCTCGGCGCGCGCGAGCTCGTCGTTGATTGTCGCGCACAGACGCATGATATCCTGCTCTGCCGTCGCCTTTTGAAGCACCACGAACTCATCGCCGCCATAACGTGCGATAAAGCCACCAGACGCCGAGCAGACCTCTTTGAGCGCAGCAGATATGACCTGGAGGGCATGGTCGCCCTCCACATGTCCATAGCGATCGTTAATCTGCTTAAAGCCGTCAGCGTCCATCATGAGCAGATACGCATCTTCGGCCTGATCCACATTTGAGAAAAGCGACAGCATATAGGTCTCAAAACGGTTGCGATTGTTGAGGCCAGTCAACGGGTCGGTCGAGATCAGCTGCTCCTGGTAGATGATGTAGAGCAGCAACATGCTAATCATTATGCCGACGCAAAGGCCGGGCACCGAGTATACGACCTGAAAGGTACCGCCCACCAGAGCGGGAATGGCGAAAAATGCCAAGGTTCGATAGATGGCCTTCGTCTGCAGGCTCTCGACCCTGCGAGATTGCACAAACGCATGCAGGGACGTATGTATAACGTAACAGTAGCTGACGATGGGCTGGATCATATAGGCAAAGCCGCGACGATACACGCCCTGCGAATCGATATAGAACAGGGCATGCGTCCAGTAGCTGGTAAACGCCAGCACGACCACCAGAGCCGTAGGCAACGCTACAAGCACCACCCTATAGCGCGAGGTCAAAAGGCGAGAACCCTGCACCGTCTCGGAATAGATAAACCAAATGAGACACGCGATGGCAAAGAGCGAAAACGAAACCGCGTTGGAAATCCAGTTGGCGGCAATGCCCAACGTGCCGCTCGCACCGTCCGAAAGCGTCCAGATCATATCGAATAATATGTACGCGGCAGAGGTGTAGCCAAGCATGCTAAACAAGAGCTGCTGGGTGCTCGAGAACAAGGAACGACGACTTCGCACGGCAAGCCCGATAAGAACAATCATGCATAGCACGAATATCTCAATCTTGAGTGCCTTAACCACTAGACGCCATCCCTTCAATATCCAAGTGGCCAGAATCGCCCGATTCATGTCTAGGCAATAAACGCCCCTTACTCCGCAGGGGCAAAGGGAATAATAGCAGAGCGCCCGAACATCACTGCAAAACAGTTTCTGTTCGGGCGCTCGAGCGGCGCGAGTTGCACGCCGGAATCAATTATCGGTAACGGCCGTTACTCACCGTCGATATCGGTTGCGACAGCCTCCTCGATGGCCTCGACACCGGCAGGCGACAGGTCTTCCTTGCCCTGACAGAACTTCTTGTCGACCCAGCCGGTCAGAATCGGGGCCATGATTGCCGTGATGATAACGGCGGTGGCGATCTGGGCGTATGCAGTGGGTGCAAGCTCGGCGTAGCGCGGCGCCACCTCGGCGAGGGCCACCGGCGTGGTCATGGCCGTGCCCGCGATGGTGGAGCAGGCCACGGCCGCCTTGCCGTTGCCGCCGCACAGGCGCTCGAACGCAAAGGTGATGGGCCCGACGATAAAGAGCGTGATAAGGCCCAGCAGAATGCCCGAGATGCCGCCGGTGATAAAGCTCGACAGGCTCATGGACGCACCGAGCTGAAAACCGATGACGGCAATCGCGGGATTGGCACCGGGAACCAGCAGGTTCTTGATGAACGGGAAGAGGTTGCCCAGAACCATGCCAATAACGAGTGGCAAAATGGAGCCGATGATAGTACCGACAGGGATGTTGGCGAGACCCGAAACGCCCAGGATGATCATGGTGACGGCGGGGCCGGCCGTAAAGAATAGGATGCCCACGGCGCCCTGCTCGGACTCATCGCCGAACTCGCCCATGATGCCCGTATAGAGCGCCATGTTGCAAAACGTAATGCCGCCGATGATGGAAACCGAGCTCAGGCCCAAAAAGTTGTCGTTAAAGAAATACGCAACACCCAGACCCAGCGCGACTGCCACCACAAGCTTAGGGATCAGCACGACGATGCCGGTCTTGATGGCGCCCGGCGTGGACTTAAAGCTGATGCCGACGCCCACAAACAGCAGGATCGCGGCGACGATGGTGTTGGAACCGCCGCGGCAGGCGGCGGTAAAGAAGCCACCGATCTCGAAGACCTGCGGGCAGAAGGTATTGAGCAAAAGGCCGACGATCATCGGGTAGATCATGATGTCACCCGGGATGCGCGGTACCTTGAATTTCTTTTGCTCGTTGGCGGTCGCTTTCTGTGCCATGAAACCCCATTTCCGCTGACGTGGAACAAAAGTCCACGTCATACTTTGCTACAGTAAAGTTTGACCATGGTACCAGAAGAAGCAGACCGACTCAGTGAGAAATTCGATTCGTTGGGCCAGGACGGTAAGCGCGCCCCGCTTTTAAACAAGGCTCAAAACGATATAGAACACGATACCCGAGACGCAGCACCACAACATCGACTTTGTCTTGATTGCCACCGCCACGACACCGGCAGCCGCAATCCAGGGCATCAAGCCCTGCCACAGGCCGGCGTCAAAAGCGCCAGGGCTTATCAAATCGTTGGCGACCAGCGCCGCAAAGGCGGCGGGCGGAATATAACCCAAGGCCTCGGTAACGCGGGGCGACAGCGTTCTCCCGCGCAAGGCAAACGCTGGAGCAATACGGAAAAATGCGATGGCCGCCCACGACGACAGCCACAGGACCAAAAACTCATGAACGGGCATCGCGAGCATCCCTTCCTTCGGAGAGAGCATCGCACATAAGCGCCGCGGCAACGCCGACGAGCACGCTTGCCGGCACGGCAATATTCGTCCACCCCAAGAACTTACATATGGCGACGGACACCGCGGCCAAACCGGCAGCTACGACATTGCCGCGCGACAGTCGCTGCGAAAAGAGTAGGCAGATAAAGAGCGATGTGCAGACAAAACCCGCAATAGCGGTAGGAACATCGACAACGGCGCCGACGATGGCGCCCGTCGTACACGAAACGCCCCATGTTGCGATGAGGATCGCGTTGAGCACAAAGGACTCGCGCGGACCCCAATCCTCCCCTTTAACCAACTTGGCAAGCGAGATGCCGTATGCCTCCTCGGTAAGTGTCGCGGCAACAGCCAGCGTCTGACGCTTCGAGGCACCCCTCAAATGCGGTGCGATTGATGCCGAGTAAAGCGCGAAGCGCGAGGAGATTGCGGCGACGCTCGCAACGATCGATGCTGCAGGCACACCTGCCAGCCACAGATTGCAGACCATAAACTGCCCGCTACCCGTCACGAACGTGCTGCTCAGGGCAAAGACCATCCAGGGTTCCATTCCCGTCTGCGCCATAATCATTCCGCACGGCGCGCCTATCGCAACATAGGTAAGCATCACCGGCCAGACGGTTTTAACGATTTTGAGCACCATAGCGTTCCTCGTCCCGACAAGATTTCCGAGCCGCATTCAACGACGCGGCAGAATCATCGCCCGATGGCAACCGAGTTCACCTACAATTGCCCCCGGATCGAAAGACACAGAAAGACACAACTTTTTAGGAAGTCATTATGACAGCTATCGATCGAACGCGGGCTGCCACGGCCTTCAAGGCCTACACCGATGCCTACGATGCCGCCAATCCGCGTATCGCGCTTAAAATCAAGCATACGTACCACGTTGCCGAGGCATGCGATGCCGTGGCGCGCGAACAGGGCTGGTCATCTCAGGACATTGACCTAGCGTGGCTTTGCGGCCTGCTGCACGATATGGGTCGCTTTGAACAGCTGCGACGCTGGGACACGTTTAAGGATGCCGAGAGCATGAGCCATGCGGCGTTGGGCGTCGAGGTGCTCTTTGGCGAAAACCCTGCAGACGCGCCCGCGACAACAAGTATCCGCGATTTTATCGACGATCCGGTAGAAGACGAGCTCATCCGTGCAAGCATCGCCCACCACAGCGATTTTCGCCTGCCCGCGGAACTCGACACCCGCACGCGGAACTTCTGCGATATCGTGCGCGATGGTGACAAGATCGACATTATGCGCACCATCGCCGACAGCACCGTCGACACCATCCTCAAGGTTGATGAGGACACATTTCTCGCCAGCCGGTTCTCGACACCGGCGCTCACCGCCTTTGCCGAACACCGCTGCGTCGCACGCGACGAACGCGATGAGCCGGCCGACTACTTGGTGGGGCTCATCTGCTTTATGTTTGAGCTCGTCTATCCGGCAAGCCGCGCGCTGGCGCGCAAGCAGGGCGATATCTACCGCCTGCTCGACGCGCCCTTTGGCATCGTGCGCCCCTTTACCGATCCCGCCACGCAAGCGACCTGGGAGCGCCTAAAGGACGAGATGCGCGACTGGCTGACGCGCGCTTAGCGCTCAAGCTGAGCCA
>RKAY01000043.1 GCA_014846205.1 Collinsella aerofaciens
GGCGGCACGGGGTGCCGGCTGCTGGGGCATGGCGGCGGGGCGCTGTTGCTGCGGAGCGGCGAATTGCTGCTTGCCGGCGCGGGGAGCGCTGGCGGCGCGGCTTGCGGCCGAGGTGTTCTGGCCCAGGCCATTCTGGTAGGCGCGCTCCTCCTCGTACAGACGACCGAGCGTGGGGGCGTCGACGTTCTCGGCAAAGACCGAGAACTTACCGGCACGCAGCTGCGGGTCGATCATAAAGCGAACGAGGGGTTCGCCGACAAACACATAGCGGCGCTTTTCGGCCTGTGCCTTCACAAACTCGCGGACTTCGCGCGAAAGCTCGGGGTAGAACGGGGCGAGCATGGGATCGTCGTCGGCGGCGATCAGAATGGTATAGAGTGCCGGCGCGGTGTTGACGCCGTTGATCACCAGAGTCTGATTCTCCATGTCGCGAGCGGCCTGCTTGGCAAGCTTCTTAAAGGAGAACGGGGCACGGGTGGCACCGAAGATGCCGGCCACGTGGTCCTCGAAGATGTTCAGGAAGTTCACGAAAGATCACTCTCCGTATAGGTTCTTTGGTATCCGAGCAAATATAGGCATATCCCAACGATTATAGAGGATAGGGTTCCCGCAACCGCCGCCTTGACGACGACCGCGGCCGCAAGGCTGGCAATTTCCATATGGTGTGCAAGACAGAGCGACGCCGCGGAGCCTATTCCGCAGCCGGCGATGGCAGCGATTGCAGTCAGGTTCGAGCCCTGCTCGGCACGCTTGACATGGGCGTTGAGCAGCAGAGATGTCAGCGCGGCTGTCGCCGCGACGAGCACAACGGCAGCCCAGAAGAGCATGTCTCCCAGCGCCGCGGCAACATTGCCGAGCCCCAGCACGCCTCCGGCAGAAAGCGCAACCGTAGCCAGGCGGCCAAAAAGTGCGCCCATCCCCGTGGCGGCCGCGGCGCTTGCCGGGCCGAGCCAAAAGGCCGCGATGCCGGCGGCGACCCCGGCGGCAAGGAGGACATCGCCCGTTAGACAGCCAAGTGCCACCGCGCAGGTGAGCGCGGCGCTCGCGGCGGCCTCGGTGCGGCCCCAGGCGATCCACCAACCGGACATAGCGGCGGCAAAAATGACTGCGACCGGCAGCGTCGACAGGATGCCCTGCGCCTGCATGGTGGCGTTGGCCATAAGTACCAAAAAGCCCACGGCCGAGATAGCCGAGCCAATCTGCGGGGCCAGGCCGGCGGCCGCCCCAATCGCGACGGCCGCGGCAATAAGTCCGGGAAGCGCCGCGACGCCAGCCGTCTGCATGAGCAAAAAGCTAAAGGCACCACACGCTAGCGCCGAGATGGCGCGCATGGTGTAATCGCGCGCGTGGCTCCAGCGCGTGCCGGCCCAGCCGAGTGCGGGGTCGACCTCGATGGTGTCGTCCTCATGGGGCAACGATTCGATATCGTCTGCCGCGCGCTCGTCATCCGACAGCTCGCCCACCATCTGCTCCAGGCTGCGGCGGCCCTCGCGCACGCTACCCAAGCCGGCGAGCAACTGGTCGCAAAATGCCTCGATGCTGTTGGGGCGGTCCTGCGGCATGGGGGAGAGCGCGCTCATGAGCGCGGCCTCGGCTCCCGGGGGAAAGTGTGGTATCAGCTCGCTGGGATAGGTGGCGCCGCCGATGATGCGGTCGAGCGAGTCGGCGGGCGTGGCCGCTATAAAGGGAGCGCTGCCGCACAAGCCCTCATAGATAACGCAGGCAAGGGCAAAGACATCGGCGCGTTCGTCGACCGTGCCGGTCTCGATGTCGAGCTGCTCGGGTGGCATGTAGCCGATGGTGCCGCCGCGCGAGCCGCCAAAGCCGCCGGCAGACGACAGCCGCGCCATGCCAAAGTCGGTGAGCTTAACGTTGCCCGAGTGGTCGATGAGCACGTTGGCAGGCTTGATGTCCAGGTGGAGCACGCCATTGCTGTGGGCGAAGGTGAGCGCCTGGCCCAGCGCGTCGGCAACGGCCGCCGCCTCGTCAAAGGTGAGCGAATGGCCGTCGACTCGATGCAAAAACTCGGCGAGCGACATGCCATCGACATATTCCATGACCAGGTAGGCATAGGCGGTGTCGTGCGTAAAGTCGATGACCTGCACGATATTGGGATGCTGAAGCATGGCGGCGGTATGCGCCTCGCGCAGCACGTCCATGATGTCGCTGGCGGGCATGCCGGCGCCGTCTGTGAGGGGGATGCGCTTGATGGCGACGCGACGGCGAAGGTGCGTGTCGCGGCAGATCTCGATGGAGCCAAAACCGCCGGTCGCAAGCGTCTCGAGCGGCTGGAACCGCTTGAGCAGATCGCGAGAGCTGGTGCCCTCCAAGGGAACGTCCGGCGAGAACCGGGCGGTATGTTGCGAGAAAAGCGGCATGGCCAACCCTCGTGCGTTTAAAGTTCGTTTGCGAGCGGCGGGCACGGGGCGGGGCCCGTTCCAGCGTTCGCGGTGGCATAGATGCTGCTAGTGTAGCACGCTCGGGTGCATGGGGAGGATAACGGGATGCGAGGCTGCCTGTCTGGCTTGGTCTTAGCGCTTCTTCTTGTTCTTCTTCTGCTTGCGCTGTTTGGCCTTTGCGTTCTTGGGCTCGCTTTCCTGCTTGGCCTTGGCGGCAGCTTTCTCGGCCTTCATTTTCTTCTTCTTGGTCTCGATGCGGAGTTTTTTGTTGATGCGCGTCTTAAGGAAGGCGCCAAACTGCTCGGCATCGCCACGGACGAAGGTGTCCTTAGGGATCGTCACGCCCTGGTCGGCGAACATGGCCACAAAGATGCGCTCGCCGTCGAGCACGTGGTCGAGCTTCTCAAACGGGAAGAACTGCGACTTGCCGCTCTTGCCCCAGACCATCAGACCGTCCTCGTTGGCGGCGACGCGGCGGTAGCGTCCGCCCATGGACTCGTCGGCCTCGACGGCATCGATAAAGTCGCGGGCAAGGGTGTGGTGCAGGTTTTTGCTCCACCAGGCCAAAAAGGCGCCGAATACGATCAGGACAACGCCGAACTTGATCCAGTTGCCGCCGGCCACCAGCATGCCGATGCCGATGAGCGCGGCAATTGCCGCGGCGACATACAGCGAGCCGCGACGCCTGGGCGAGGCGACCAGGCGGGCGAAGTCGGTGACCAGATCGTTTTCGTACTGGTACTCGTTGAGGTACAGGATGCCGTCATCGGCTGCTGCCTGCTTCTCGAGCGCGACCTCGACCTGGTCGGCTGCTTCGGAGGGGACGAGGTTGCTCTCTGCGTCTGCCATACTCTTTGGACTCCTATCGCGGCGGGCTCGCCGTACGGGTTATTATGAGTGCAGTATGCCGTGCGACCGCATGGCCGTTGCGGCAACAAGACTCAGTATACCCGGGGGAGCACCCATGGAATCGTTGTACCGAAAGTATCGCCCGCTCACCTTCGACTCCGTGGTGGGCCAGCAGCATATCGTCTCGACGCTCGAGCACGCCATTACCGAGGGGCGCCTGTCCCACGCCTACCTGTTCTGCGGTCCACGCGGCACGGGCAAGACCACCATGGCGCGCATTCTTGCCAAGGCGCTGCTCTGCCGCAATGCCGAGGCGGCGCGCGCCGAGGGTGCGAGCGGTTGCATGCCCGACGGCACCTGCGAGGAGTGCGAGCTCATCGCCGAGGGCAACCATCCCGATGTCTATGAGCTCGACGCCGCAAGCCGCACGGGCGTGGACAACGTGCGCGAGGAGATCATCAACTCCGTCAACTTTGCCCCGGTGCGCGGCAAGTACAAGATCTACATCATCGACGAGGTCCACATGCTCACGACGGCGGCGTTCAACGCGCTGCTCAAGACGCTCGAGGAGCCGCCGGCGCATGTGATCTTCGTGCTGTGCACCACCGATCCGCAAAAGATTCTGGAGACCATCCTCTCGCGCTGCCAGCGCTTCGATTTCCATCGCATCGGAAACGAAGATATCGAGCGTCGTCTGGCCTACGTGTGCGAGCAGGAGGGCTTCGACTACGACGATGAGGCGCTCGCCATCGTGGCGCGCCATGCCAAGGGCGGCATGCGCGACGCGCTTTCCACGCTGGAGCAGCTGAGCGTTTTTGGCAACGGTGCTGTGCATGCGGACGATGCCCGCTCGCTTTTGGGCGAGGTTTCGGACCAGGTCCTGGGCGAGTTTGCTCGCGCTATTGCGTCACGCGATATTGCCGAGCTCTATGGGCTCATTCGTGCGCAGGTCGAGGAGGGCAATGACCTGCTGGAGCTGACGCGCGACCTGGTGGCGCATGTGCGCGATGTGTACGTGGCTTGCGTTGCCGGCGCCCGCGCCGAGCTGTTTGAGGGCGGGACCGAGCAGGCCGAGGCGCTTGCTGCCGAGGCCGCTGCCTTTGGCGAGCATCCTGCCGACCGCCTGGCTCGCGTGCTGACGGTGCTCGACGATGCCGCGCTGGAGATGAGGGGTGCGAGCGACGTGCGCCTGGTGCTCGAGATTGCCTGCACGCGTCTGGCACGTCCCGAGGCCGATCTGACCATTGAGGCTCTGGCCGAGCGCGTTGCGCGTCTGGAGGCCATGGTTGCCAACGCTGCGGTACCGGCGAGCGTGGCTGCTGCAGGCGCTGCGCCCGCGGCTGTCGCGGCCACACCTGCGATGACACAGCAACCGACGCTGATCTCGGGTGCTCGAGCTGCTGCCCCTGTGGCATCTGCCGCTCCCGCTGCTACGTCCGCGCACCAGGGCGGCATGCCCTGGGACCGCGGTGCTGCCGCTCCGTCGGCCCAGCCTGCGCCCACGCCGACCCCCAAGACCGCGGCTCCTGCGTCTCAGCCTACATCGGTTCCGAAGTCCCAGCCCGCTGCTGCCCCGACTCCCGCGCCTGCCGCTGTGCCGGCACGTCAGTCCCAGCCCAACAACGCCGCCCAGGTTGCTGCCGCCGGCGCCGCCGAGACCCCCGCGGTTGAGGATGCCGGCGAGCTCCAGCGCAAATGGGCCGAGGTCGTCGAGCGCGTCAAGGCGCGCCAGGCCTCCTACGCAGGGCTTTTGCTCAACGCCCGCGCCACGGCCGATGACGGCTCCAAGCTCACGGTTTCGTTCCCCGCGGGTTCGACCTTTGCCATCAAGATGCTCGGTCGCGCCGACACGCTGTCGGTGGTCCTGCCGACAGTCAGTGCGGTCTTCGGTCGTCGTACCGTCGACTATGTCTTGGATGGGGGTGGCACGCCGGCTCCTCAACATGAGGAGCATTCTCCATCTGCACGGGCTGCGGCATCTGCGGACCCGCAACCCGTGTCCTCGGCGGCCCCTGCATCCTCGAGCGCCAGTGCGACGCAGCCAAAAGCGGCACCGACTCCGTCGGCGCCTAAGCCCGCCACGCCCAAACCTGCTGCCTCGGCGCCCGCGCCCAAGCCTGTCGCGCCTGCGTCCAAGTCGTCCGACCTGGGCAAGGCTCCCTGGCTGCGCTCCGGCAACCCTGCCGGCGCTCCTGCCACGGGCAAGCTCCCGACCGAGCCCGCGCCCCGCGCGCCCGAGCGCCCTGCCGCTCCCAAATCTCAGCCTGCCGCGCAGTCTGCACCGTGGGAATCCGAGCGGGTGCCCTATGACGACGCCATGGTCGGCGGTTTTGCTGCCGATGCCGGCGGGGACGATCTGCCCCCGTTCGACGTGCCGGGTGCGGCGTCCGCGCCCAAGCCCGCCGCTGCGGCTCCCTCGGTCCCCGCAGCTGCGACGTCCGCTCCCGCAAGCGATGACGCTCCTGCGGCTCCTTGGGAGTCCAACCCCGGCGCCGGCAGTCCCTTCGGCCACCAGGGCGCAGCCCCAAGCATCCCGCAGACCGAGGACGAGGCCAAAGCCCTCATCCGCAGTGTCTTCGGCCAGGCCACCATCTTCAAACCGGTGGAGTAACCGTGCGAAAGGGCATATACGTCGGATTATGCGACCTTGCATAATTCGACCTTGCATAATCTTTGCGTTCGGTTTGTATGGGAGGACATGTATATCGACTGAGGTAGCGTGTCCGCCCCGCTCGCTGGCCTTGCGCCGTGGTACGATTTTTGAGTTTGAAAGTCCCGCCGTGCTCCGGCTGCCCTTGCAGCTCGGCGTGCGGCCGCACGTAAAGGAGCCATTATGGCCGGTATGAACATGCAGCAGATGATGAAGCAGGCCCGCAAGATGCAGGAGCAGCTTGCCGCCGCGCAGGAGAACCTCAAGTCCCAGACCGTCGACGCCTCTGCCGGCGGCGGCATGGTCAAGGTGACCGTCAACGGCGAGATGGAGCTCGTCAACCTCACCATCGATCCCGATGCGCTCGATCCCGAGGACGTCGATATGCTGCAGGACATGATCATGGCTGCCGTCAACGAGGCCGTTCGCGGCGTCAACGAGCTCGCCAACAAGCAGATGGGCGCCATCACCGGCGGCCTCAACATCCCGGGCATGCCGTTCTAAGACGCGCATATATATGAGTGCCAACCATAGTCTGCAAAAATTGCTCGATGAGCTGGGCCGCCTGCCGGGCATTGGCCCCAAGTCGGCTCAGCGCATCGCCTATTACCTGTTGGAGGCTGACGCCGAGGAGGCGCGCCGCCTGGCCGAGGCCATCCTGGAGGTTAAGCAGGAGGTTCACTTTTGCAGCCGTTGCTTTAACTACGCCACGGCCGACGAGTGCTCCATCTGCCAGGATTCGATGCGCGACACCACTCGCATTTGCGTGGTGGGCGAGCCGCGCGATGTCCAGGCGATTGAGCGCACGGGCAGCTACCACGGCCTCTACCACGTATTGGGCGGCGTGATCAGTCCCATGGACAAGATCGGCCCCGAGCAGCTGCACATTCGCGAGCTGCTAGCACGCTTGGGCCGCGAGGACATCCACGAGGTCATCATCGCCACCAACCCCAATATTGAGGGCGAGACCACGGCGAGCTACCTGGCCCGCACTATCAAACCGCTGGGCGTTGAGGTATCGCGTCTGGCGAGCGGCCTGCCCGTGGGCGGCGACCTGGAGTATGCCGACGAGCTTACGCTTGGGCGCGCTATCGAGGCCCGTCGCACGATTTAGCCGCCGGGTACCCTGCGGCATGGCCTGCCGTTCTGCCGCATGGGGTACTCATAATTAGGCACGCGTTCGCGCGTTTGTTGTACAACAAACCTGTTCTACTTTCGCTTATCGCGTGGATGGGGCTGTTTGTACTCCGTATTTGCTCATTCGTTGCACAACCTTTTAGATTCGCTGATACACTCACATATGGATATGAACGAATGCGCCGCTCCTGAGCGGCGTGTTTTTGTTAGAGGAGAACGCATGCGGCCCGGGGGCACTCAGACAAAGCGTGGCGCCGCGGTGCGCATGCGACGCCGGCTGGGCTTGGCGCCTCGGGCGTACGTGCTGCTGTCGTGCTCGCTGGTGCTCGTTGTTGCCGGCGTTTCGGCCTATGGCATGACGATGCCGTCCATGGTGCAGGCGCATGCTGCGCGCGAGTTGCATATAGGGCGCAAGGCCAAGAGCGACCTGGGAACGACAACCGGATATGCATGGGCGAGCGTGGTCGGGCGCACCGTGTTTGGCGTCGATCCCGCGGACGAGGGCGAGCAGGCGTCCAACGAGATCACGCTGGCAAACGGCAAGACCATCGTGCTCACCAACACCAAGGTCATTACGAAGCTTTCCAATAACAGCGTGGCTTCTGTCATTAACAAGGCGGAGCAGCAGAAGGAGCAGGATACGCAGCAGGCGGGTAAGCCCGGCGGCTCGGACGGGTCCGGTTCTGGCACCGGTTCGGGCTCCGCCTCTGGCGGTGGATCTTCGAGTGGTGGCTCGACGGACGGCGATGCCGGCGGGGACACGGGCACGGGTGGCCTCTCGGCTGCCGAGGAGGAGAGTATCCACAGTTGGCTCGTGACCAAATACAACATGCTCGATGGCTATGTCGCCCGTGCCAATAGCGTGGTATCGACCTATAACGCCACGGGCGACACCGGACCATGCGACAGCCTGGTCAATGACATGTTTGTTATCCGTGCCGAGTTTGGCCGGCAGACGTTTCCTCCCCAGTCAAAGTGGTATCGACAATTCGCCAACCTTTGGGGTTGCTACACAAACCTGTGTCAATGGGTCGGACATTACGGCGACGATAGCGTCGCGCTCAACAACTTCAATAACAATGTGGCGGCGATCGCCCTATGATGACCGATCTTGTTTCCGCCACAACCCAATCGCTTGCCCACGATCCCATGGTGGGCCTGCGCCTGGCGCGCGTCGACGGGTTTGAGCCGGCCGTCGCCCTGGGCACGGACGAGCTTCCCGCCTACCTGCGCCGTTTTACGATGCTGTTTGCCGACGACGCCACCATGCGCCGCGGCGGCATCGGCCGCGTGACGCGTGCCGTCAACGCGCAGGGCGAGGCCGTGGCGCTCAAGCAGCTCATCTTGCCGGCGCGCGATGAGTTCGACGACGATGCCGCTCACGAGGCGCTGGTCGCCAAGTTCAAGGCGGCGTTTCGCGAGGAATACGAATGCCATCGCGCCCTTTCGGGCCTTAAGGGCTTTCCCCGCCTCTACGGATGGGGCGAGGTCGACGGCGTCCCTGCGATTGTCATGGAATGGGTCGAGGGCGAGACGCTCGCCCGCCTGCGCTCGCGCTTTGCCGTAGATGATGCCGGGCGCCTGTCGCCGCTTGTGGCGGCGCGTCTGGGCCGCGACCTGTTCGATCTGCTCTGCCGTATGAGCCTGGTGGGTGAGGGCTTTGTCCATCGCGACATCTCGCCCGCTAATATTATGGTGCGTACGGCGCGTCTACCGCTTGACCGGCAGCTTGCCGAGGGAACCTTTGACCTGTGCCTGATCGACTTTGGCTCGTCGCTGGCGCTCGAGCCTGCGTCGGCCGTGGCCGGTACCGGCGGCAAGGCGTCGTTTACGGAGCGCTATGCCACGCTGCGTCGCGCGACGGTTGCCTACGCCCCGCCCGAGATGCTCACCGACGATATTCCCGACCTGCGTGCCTTGCGCATGTCACCGGCGATTGACGTGTACGCCGCGGCGAGCGCGGTCTACGAGCTCATCGCCGGCGTCGCGCCGTATGAGGCGGCACCGGGCGCGTCGGGGACCTCGGGCTCGCGCAAGAAGACGCGTGATATCGCCAGCCCCTACCGCCTCAAGATGGATACGCTGCCCGACTATCCCATCGGTGCCCATGCGCCCGGTTGCGACTTGACGCAGTTGCTGCGACGCGAGCCCGATGTGGCACTTGCCGCGGCCGAGCAAGCTCAGCAGCTGGGGCTCGATCCAAATTCCGAGGACTTGCGCGATGCACTGGCGTTTGTCGATGCGCAACTGTCCGACGTGGTGATGGCCTGTCTGTCGTGTCACCAGGAAGATCGTCCGGCGCCTGCTGCCGTGGAGGCGGCGCTTTCGGCGTTTTGTGACCACTATGCGCAAAATGTCGCTCGCTCGCTTCGCGCCGAGCCGCTCATGCCGTGCCCGATGGAGGTATCGGGCCGGGCGATGCGGCGTGCGGCGATGATTGCGTCGACGGCGGTTTGCGGTGTGCTTTGGGCCGCGGTCGTGGCGTCGGCGGCGGTGCTGGCGTCGGGCACCCACGTGACGATTGCCGTGGGGCCTCTTATGTGGTCCGGAAAGTTGCCGGGCATCGTCGCTGCGCTGGCGTTGGCGCTGCCGGGTGTGGCGGGCATTGCCGCCGGAGCCTTGGCGCGCAATCGCCGCGCGGGGTTCTTGCAGGGCGTGCTCGCACTATCTGCCTACGAGGTTCCGGTGTTGGCCGTACTCGCATGCACGGTGTTCTCCCAACATGCCGTGGCAGGTGGTCTGGTGGCTGCCTTAATTGCGACCTATGCGCTCACGTGGTTTTTGCTGGCGATGGGGTTTGCCTTCGAGCTTCCCGTCGTGTCCGCGCGACGTGCGAAAATTCCCATGGCGACACCGCTTGCCGGCGGAGCCGCGGCGGCTCGCGCCTTTGGCGGGCCTGTCGAAGCATCTGACGATATCTCTGTGACCAAGGAGGGCTAAGCCCATGGCTTCTCAAACCGAGCTCACCCCGTGCGGGGCAATGTTCGACATTTTTAAGCGCGCGGCGCACCTGAGCCATATCGAGCTGTGCGGTCTGGTGCTCTCAAGCCGTCCGCTTGCCGATGGCCGTAGCCCTCAGAGTCGCGCCGCCGATCGCTCGTGGGTCTCGCGCTTTATCGTGCGTGCACCGGTCGGCACACTGCAGGAGCGTTATTTTGCCGATTACGGTACCTCGGCCGCGCGCATTATGTCGCAGCTGGCCCTGCGCCGCCGCAATCCCATGGATGCTGCGGCGGTGACCAATATGGTGTGCGGGCCTGCTGGCGAACCTATGGTTCGTGCGCTCGAGGAATGCCATCAGGACACGAATCTCTATCGCAATGCGCTCGAGCGTCTGTCGCAGGCGGCGGAGCTCATGCCCGCCGAGCGCGCCGAGGCCATCCTGGTGCTGTTTGTCGCCGTAGGCTGTTCGGCGGATGTTCGCTCGTCGGTGACCTACGCCATCGATTACGCGCATGCGACTTGCGGCGGCGCCACGTCGACGCCGCGCTCGCTGAGCACATCTTCGGTCACAGGCGAGAACGAGGCTTCGCCGGCGCATCCGCTGGGACTGCTGCGCGTGCAAAACGGCTACGTGGTGAGCGCTCCGCGTTGGATTCAACCGAGCGAGGAAGGCGTCGAGATCGGCGCGCTGGCCACGGGGGAGGGCGACATCACCGACGTCGGTGACGATGTTTCGGCTCGCCATGCCCATATCTGGTGCGACGATTCTGGCACATGGTTTGTCGAGGATCTGTCGTCCACGAACGGCACCGTGGTGGTAAACGGGGCCACGAGTGTGTGTATTCAAGTAGAGCCCGGCCGCTCCGCCCGGCTTAGCCCCGGCGACGAGCTCAAGCTCGGCGAATCCACCACCTACGCCATCCTCCTCGGCGCCCTCTAGCCGGCAGATAGGGACGTTCCTTTTATGCCGGCACGTGGAGACACTCCTTAGCGTGCTCGAGCCGCCCGCCCGGGGACGAAGCATTCATTTTGACCCTTGGCGGTCACCCGAGGTAAACCTTTACCGCCCGCCTATATTTGCCGAAATTACACTTGACGGCGGGGTACAATAAACCCGCATGCGGATTTCCGTTGCGGGCGCCTCCCATCGCCGGGGCGTGCCCGGGAGCATCCGGTATGCGGCCTTTGCGGCGCTCGGTCATGTGCAAGACGGGCGGCCGGGCCTGTGGAGTGCGTGCAGCCCTCCTCGCCTCGGCATGTCTTCTCTCCACGCCATGTACCTGCTGCTCAGCCTGCCTGCCAGATGATGGAAGCAACAGCGAAAATCCCATCACGCCAACATCCCGGCGATCGCCGGGGCCTGTATACCTATATGAGAGGAGAGGGGTATATGGCGCGTAAGTTTAAGTCTATGGACGGCAACGAGGCGGCCGCATATGTTTCGTATGCGTACACCGAGGTAGCGGGAATCTATCCCATTACGCCGTCCAGCCCGATGGCCGACCATGTCGACCAGTGGGCGGCCCAGGGTCGCAAGAACATCTTCGGCACCCCGGTCAAGGTCGTCGAGATGGAGTCCGAGGCGGGTGCAGCCGGTACCGTTCACGGTTCGCTGGGCGCCGGTGCTCTGACGACCACCTACACGGCTTCTCAGGGCCTGCTCCTGATGATCCCGAACATGTACAAGATCGCGGGCGAGCAGCTCCCGGGCGTCTTCCACGTCTCCGCGCGTTGCGTCGCTTCCCACGCCCTGAACATCTTCGGTGATCACTCCGACGTCATGGCCTGCCGCCAGACCGGTTTCGCCATGCTCGCCGAGGGCAACGTCC
>RKAY01000056.1 GCA_014846205.1 Collinsella aerofaciens
AATCCTGCCGGCACCAATGGACTCGAGGTTGATAAAGAACACGCCGCGAAGCTTATCGCGATGAGAGGCCAGGAAAGCCTTCATGCCGGCACCATCGCAATCGGAAGCACCCGTTGCGACAAACCAAATATCATGTCCGAGCAACTCGTCGTCACCCATAGAGGCAACTGCCGCGAGCATATCCTCATTCGATGCACCGTCGGAAGACGTGGCGCCGCCCTTCCAGCCGTCCTCATCATCTTCGAAGTTATCCCACGAACCGATGCCACGGCCAGACTTCTTGGCATCGTAGTCATCATCGACACCAAGCCAGTCGCTCATGCTGTCCTGGTCGCTCTTTTTCTTGCGCCCAAACAGGCCGCCGATACCGCGCTTTTGGGGTTTCGGGGTGGTCGAGGGAGCCGAGATAGTCTCGAGCGGCCGCACATCAGGTGCAACGGGCATAGAGGGCGCCACCGGCGCCGATGAGGGCTCCGAGCCCTGTGCCGTAACAAAGGGATCGTCAGTCTGCGCCGAAGGATCGGGCAGGTCAAACAGCGACGTACGAGACGCGACGTTGGCCTGCTGCATCGAGGGCAGCGACGGGTCGGGGACGGAGGCCAGCGGCGACGATGAAGGCGCGGGCGCGGAGGCCGGATCGGGGATATTCATCTGCGTGCGCGACGGCACACGAGACGAAATCTGGGCCATAAGGGAGTCGACCGTCTCGTCCTGCGTGGGGACGACGTTGGCTACCGTGGCGCCGGGTTCACTCGGCGTGGGCATGGTGAAGATCTGCGTAGAGTAGGGCCTGGATTCATCAGTCTTGGGAGCTTCATCGACCGCAGAGGAGTTCGGCTCCACAACAGGCACCTCGATCTGCTCGGGCACATTGTCCTCAACAGAATCGGCCGCATCGTCAACCGCGTCCTCGGTAGCGGCAGCTGCGTCCCCAGCCTCATCGGAGACGGAAATGGGCTCGGCGATCGCAGTGCCCTGCTTCTCGAACGTCATCGTGGCATCGAAGGACACGGTGTTATCGACCGGCTGCTGCGCCTCAAAGGACGTCGTCGCCTCCGCGACGTCAGCGGACGTCGGCTGCGAGGCCTCGAAAGACGTCGTGGGGTCGGCAGGCGCCGGCCGCTCGGCCTCATTCTGCTCAAACTCCTGCGCCGCGCGCTCGCGCTCGGCCTCGGAAGCCTGTTGTTGGGCTATAGCCTCCTGCTCGGCAGCCTCGCGGGCAGCAGCGCGCTTTTCCTCAAAGTCGTCAACGAGCTTCTTGCCCTTCGCAAAGGCGCCCTTAAAGAAATTGGAGGCGCTGGCGCCAAGCGAGGAGAACGCGGAAGCGATATCGGCATGGGGCGTTGTCGAGGGGAGCTCGGCCGAGAAATCGGTATCGCTCTCGTAGGACACGCGCTGCGAATACTCGTCGTAGCCCTCATCGGCGGAATCGTCCTCTGCCTGTTCCGGAGTGGCGGGGGCAAGAATGTCGAGGCCGGCTGCGGGATCGAGTGCGGGCTCCGCCTCGGGCTCGACATCGGAGGACGGGGCAGACACGGGCTCGGCGGCTGCAGCGGGCACATCAGACACGGGCTCTTGAGCCTCGGAAATGGGCTCGGGCTCAAACGCCGGTTCCTCGCCTTCATCGTAAACAAGCGAGCAGGACTCGGGCAGCATGCCGAGCGCGCGAATGGCATCCGAGCCAAAGCGGATATTGCCGACGGCATTGCGATAGAGTTTGGGCTCGGGCTCGACAGGCTCGACCGCTACGGGCTCCTCCGCCGGCCCGGCGGCGAGCGCCTCCTCGGTGGCCACCTCGGTCTGAACAGCCTGGTCCTGAGCCTCGGGCGCGATGGTACCGATCAGCGTCGCGTCAGCAGAAGCACCCTCGAAGCCGTCGATCTGCTCATCGGGCGCCTCATCCTGCTCGGGATCGGCAGCAAGCGGCTGTCCGAACTCGTCCTCGGTATAGCTCGGCTCCTCATATTCGATGGTGTTGCCATAATCGTTTTGCTGCTGCGCCGCGGCATACTCGGCCGCGGCACGCGCCATTTCCTCGGCCCGGCGCTTTTGCTCGCCAAAATACGTATCGAACGGAATGTCGTTGGGAAATTCATTTTCACCCTGATAAGGGGCAACGTTGTCCATAACGCCGAGCATGGCGGCAACAGAAGACTTGTTGCACACCGATCCAGACGTATAGGGAAGCACGAAACGGTTGGCAATGATATTTGCCGCGTTGGCAAGCGCCACCAGCGAAGCGAGAATCGCAACAATCCACAGCAGGACCTTCAACGCACCGGGAAGCGGCAGAATACGCAGGATGGCAATGGCCGCGGGGGCAACTGTGGCAATCGGGAGCAGCTTGGCGATCAGCGCTCGATACGGTGCATAAGACTCGCGAGCGAGCAGCTCGGCGCGCGGGGAGTCATAGTGCGCCACGACGACGACCGGGCGGTTGCGCGGAGAGGCAAGCGGGCCCGACGCCTTGTGGTAGGCGATGACGTTTTGGCTCACGCCCGTCTTGCCCAGGCGCGAGATCACAGGACGACCGGTTCGCTCGAGCACATAGAGCGCGGCGCCGACAATCGCCAGCAAGGTGCCGACCAAACCGACGCCTCCGCCGATACCCATAAGCAAGGCGCCCGCAAAAGCCAAAATACCCGTTACGGCAAACGCCAGCCTGCTGGGTGCTGGAGCATTAAACTCCTGCACCTCGGGATCAAAACCGTGGTTGCGAAAGATTTGAGCGATATCCTCGGCAGCCAAACGCTCCTCTTCGCTGCACGCGGGCGTGATGCCGGTGTTCTGCAGCAGGTGGTTAATATAATTCTGGGTGTTCGCCATGTGCGCTCCACATCCATAATCCGACAAATAGGCCCAATGCATGCACATTAGGACCGTATATAGTCGAAAGTATACCCCGAGCGGACGCAAACGGCGGAATTCCGGTTACGTTAACGCCCCATACGGACATGGATATAGCCTAATCTCCATATCGGACTAAAATCATGGCATCGAACAACCTTCTCATGCGAGGATTCTATGACGGCAAGCACAACGACCGCAGCAAATAAAAAGAGTTCGGCAGAGCCGGGCTACGACAAAACTGCCCAGCGTATCCTCAATCTTTTCTTCGTACTCAACAGTTCTCCCGAACCGCTGACTACCGAGCAGATCGTTTTGGACTCCGATTTGGGCTACGGCTCGGGCAATATCGATTCGGACAAACGCAAGTTTCGTCGTGACCGCGAAAAACTACTCGAGCGCGGCATCGTGATTAAGGAGGTTCGCGCTCCCGGCTCCCAGGAAACCGAAGAAAGTGCCTGGGCCGTCGACCGTGACCACACGTTTGCCGCCGGCGGCCTGATTACCGCCGAGGACGCAGACATCCTTATGGACGCCATAGACCAGATGCTCGCCGCCGGATCGTCCACTTTTTCCACCCCGCTCGCCGATATTCGGTCCAAGATCGCATACCTGACCGGCGAGGCGGACGTCCCGGAGACGCCCGCCCTGCGCTCTCCTATGGTTGATGCCGTATGGAGCGCTTTCGCCGAGCGTTGCGCGCTGCGCTTTCTGTATCAAAACGGACGCGGGGAACAGCGTCAACGCACCGTCTGCGTCTACGGCATGTTCGAGCGCGAGGGCATTTCGTATTTCTGCGGTCTGGATGATGCATCCGGTACCGTTAGGACATTTCGCTGCGACCGCATCGTCCGCGCCTGGAAACCTTCCGGCTCCTACACTATCCCCAGTGACTTTAACCTCAATGACCAGCTGTTCTTTGAGTTCGATTTTGCCGACCGCGACCCCATCGCGGCCACATTCTCGTTTGCGGCCGAAACGCCGGCGGACATGGTCCACGCCCTCACGCAAGGACGCGGAAACCTCGATCGCGCAGACAAAAGATGGACATGGACCGTTGGTGTGCGCGACCTAGATGCCGCCGCTTCATTTTGTATGGAGCACAGCGCCGACAGCATGAGGCCCGTAGCGCCCGATGCACTCAAACAGGCTTGGAATCGCCTCATCGAAAGGACGGTGAACGCCCATGTCTGTGCGTAAACTCACGAGCGAGCAAAGGCTCTCGCGCGCCATCGACATCATGGAAGCCCTCTACGCCGCTGGCGAGAAGGGCATGGATCGCAGTAAAATCTGCAGTCGCTTCGACATCACTGGTACTTCACTCGATGAGATTATCGGCATCATTTCGACGCTCGCCGACCGCGAATCGGGGGCACGCGTCATCTGCGAATGCCGTGACGAGCGCGTCATTCTGACGGGCGAGGCAGGCCGTGTGCTGCCGTTGCGTCTCAGTGTGGCCGAGGGCGCCGTACTCAACCATGAACTTGAGTCGTTAGGCATCGAACCGGCAACGGCAGCGCGCATCCGCCGCGCGCTTCTGCCCGAGGAACTGGGGTATAACCAGCGCGTTGTCGACACCGTTGCGCGCGGCTCCCATTGGCAGCAGCTCAATTGCGCCATCCAGGACGGCGTTCGCTGCCGTATCGCCTATCGCTCGCTTGGCGACGAGCACGCGCGGGAGCGTACCATTGACCCCCTGCGCATTATGACGAACGGCGATAGCATGTACCTGGTAGCCTGGGACACCGAGCAGGATGCGCAGCGCCGCTATCGCCTCGACAAGATCGAGGATATCGTCCTGACCGACGGCTCGGTCGAGCGGCACCACTCAAAGATTACGACCCTTCAAGACTCGCTTGCGAAAGCGGGGCGCGAAACAAAGCTCGCGATGCCGCTCGATCTTGCCGACCATCTAGACTGGGCGGGCATCACATCGGCCAACCGGGCTGACGAGGACACGGCAATCGTAACCGTTCGCTACACGTCCGAAGCGTGGCTATTTGCCCAAGTTGTGGCAAAGGGCGGAGCCATCCGCATCATGGATGACCCCGCCCTGTCAAAGCGCCTGTGCGACTATGCGGAGACGCTCGCCTGTCCGCTCTAATGTCGTCGGTCGTGCGCCTGTCGCCATAGCTGCAGGTAGTGGCCGATCTGGGCTGACTCGATACGCTGGTATGAACTGGTGGGCAGCGATGTCAAAAACTTCTTGCCATACCCCTTCGTCACCAGGCGAGGATCCGCCAAGATCAGCACACCGCTATCGGTCGACGAGCGAATCAAACGCCCCGCGGCCTGCTTGACCTCGAGCACCGCCTCGGGTAGCGAATAGCGCGCCCAAGCGCGGTCCTCGCGCAGGTTACGCTCGCAGGAGAGCGGATCGGTAGGGCTGGAGAACGGCAGCTTGGGAATGATGACACATCGCAGCGTCTCACCGCTGGCGTCAAAGCCCTCCCAAAAGGCCTTGAGAGCGAAGAGCGACGAAGCCGGCTCATTGATAAACCGGTCGCGTAGGCGACGAGGAGATGAGTTGCGTTGTTGGCAGTTGAGCTCCAGACCCGCACGGGCAAGCTTGGGCTCAACGCGAGCGTACAGGTCCTCCATGTCGCGCCGGTTGGTGAACAGCGTGAGCACCGATCCGCCCATGGCGAGGTGCGCATCGACCAGCACATGTTCAAGGGATGCCAGATATGCCTCGCGGTCGCGCGGATCGGGAATATCTCCGGCGACCACTACGGCCATGTTCGAATCGAAGTCGTAGCTCGAATCAAGATGGAGCGACGATGACGTCGACGCACCGATGCGATCGAGCCCGACAGCATGGTTGAAGTGCTCAAAGCTTTTGGACACCGTCATGGTCGCTGAGGCAAAGATAGCCGTGTGAACCTCGGGCAGCCACTCGGTTGCCAAGGCCTCGCCAATGTCGATGCGCTCTGCGGTCATCGACTCTCCGCCGGCACGCAGCCTGCAATTGACCTGCAGGGAGTACACATAGTGTTCATCGGTGCCATCAATGATGAGTTTGAGGTTCTCGGCCAGCTCGTGCAGGCGGCGCGAGATTTCACCCAGGTCGACAACGACCTCGGGCTTGTCGGCAGCGACGGCTTGCACCAGCGCGTCGACGCTCTTGTCAGCCTGTTCCAATGCGTCGATGGCAGCGTAGGCCGACTGCAGGAAATCACGCCAGTCGTCCGACTCGCGCAGCTCCGGACCTATCCACAGGTTCGCGTTGTCATAGCCCCCGCGGGCACGGCGGCCAAGCTCGCGGACACCATCAAATACGTCGGCGATCGCCATGCTCGCGCGGGCAACCGTCGACGTCGCTTTGGCAGTAAGTCCCAGGTAGAGCGTAGAGCCCTCGGATGTCGCCAAATCGCGGGAGACCTGGCTCAACGCACCGGTGCTCGAACCGCCCAGACGCTCAAACAGAACGCGCGATTCGTCCGCCGAGACCACGCGCGCCCACTGACGACGTGCCTCGCGCTCGATAGAATGGGCCTCGTCGATTACCCAATGACGAATCGGAGGCAAAATCCTTCCCTCGGCCGCAACATTGCGGAACAGCAGAGAATGATTCGTAACAACTACATCGGCATGCGCCGCGCGACGGCGTGCACCGTGGACGAGGCATTTATCAGGGAAAAACGGGCAGAGGCGACGAGCGCACTCGCGCGAGGCCGTCGTAAAGTCGGGACGGTTGACGCTGCGCCAGCGAATGCCAAGCGAATCAAGGTCGCCGTCGGCTGACTGGCAGACGTATGCCATGATCACGGCAACCGCCGTAAGCGTGTCGGCGGGATCACGTTTGGTTGTAATTTCGACTTGGCTGCGGCTCATACGCTCAAGCTTGCGCAAACACGGATAGTGGTCGTATCCCTTCAATGCGCAAAACGACAAGCCACCCGGCAGTTGCTCGGCAAGTTTTGGCAGCTCATGATACATGAGCTGGTCGGCGAGGTTATTCGATTTGGTCGCAATGCCAACGGTGATGTTATTACGCCGCGCCGCCTCGGCGAACGGCACCAGATACGCCATCGATTTACCGACGCCCGTGCCCGCCTCGATCACGCGATGGGTACCCGTGACCAGCGCATCGCGCACCTCGAGCGCCATTGCGATCTGCTCATCACGCGGCTCGTAGGTGGGATACATGCGATTGACCAGGCCACCTGGCGCATAGTCCGCCTCAATCTCCTCACGACTCGGCATCTTGAGGACCGGAAGTTCGTCTGCGTCCACCCGATCGTCGGCGCGATCTGCCTTGAGAACGTCAGCGCGAGCTGCGCTGAGAGAGAAGATGGGCCCGGGGTTCTGCCCCGCCAAGAACGAAAAGATAGGACGATAGGACCAGGGCACATCGGGGTGCATGTCGGCCAGGCGCGCCATAAGGCCTTGGGGCAAGTCGGTGAGTGCCACGAGCAACACGCGCCACACGCCGCACAGGGCATCGACATCGGCGTTGGCGCGGTGCGAAACCGAATCGCAGCCGAACAGGTCGGCCATAAAAGACAGCTTGTGCGAAGCCAAGCGCGGAAGCGCGATGCGCGACAGCGCCAATGAATCAATCCAGATATCGCTCACGTTGACACCGCCCTTAACCGACTCGATAAACGATCGGTCGAAGGTGGCGTTATGCGCGATCACCGGGCATCCGCCGACAAAATCGGCGAGGGCAGACACGGCCTCAACGGCTGACGGAGCATCGGCCACGTCAGCGTTCGTGATGCTTGTGAGCTCGGTAATCTCGGCGGGAATCAGCTGCCTGGGATGCACAAAAGTATCAAAACGCTCTACGACCTCGCGGCCCGAAAGACGGGCCGCGGAAATCTCGATAAGTTCGTTGTCTTGCACCGACAAACCCGTGGTCTCGGTATCGAGGACGATGACATCCTCCTCGATTAGACCGAACGACTGCGTCTTGGCGCGCTCGGCAAGCGTGGCATAGGCATCGATGACAAATTTCGGCGTTCCAGGAGATACAGCGTCCTCGATTAGCATGCAACGCCCGCTCGACGAAGGCCCATGCGAATCAGGCTGTCACAGACCTGGGGGAACGTCATATCGTCGGTATGGCGAATCTCGTCCGGATACAGCGACGTATCCGTCATGCCGGGAATGGTGTTGGTCTCGAGAATGACGGGGCCGTCTTCACTCACGATAAAGTCACTGCGCGAAATGCCCAGACAGCCGAGGGCCTTGTGGGCAGCGCAAGCAAGCTCCTGGGCGCGGGCATAGTTTTCAGGCGAAATCTGCGCCGGAATACGGTGGATATCCGTAGGGTCGACGTACTTAACGTCCAAGTCGTAGAACTCACAGTCCTCAGGCTTGCGAATCTCGACGATCGGCAGGGCACGCACATCGTCCTCGCCGTAAACGCCTACCGTAATCTCGGTTCCCTCGATGCACTTCTCGACAAGCACTTTGTCACCATACTCGAACGCCTTCTTGATGGCAGCCGGCAGCTCGGAAGGCTCATGCACCAGCGAAATGCCGTAGCTCGAACCATTAACAGCAGGCTTCACAAAGCAGCGTTCGCCACAGACTTCGACGATATGGTCGATATCGACCTCGTCACCCGTCTCGAGCGCCATTCCGGGGGCGATGGGGATCCCCGCCTTGGCGTACAGGAGCTTGGACACCTCTTTGTCCGCACCGCAAGCGCTGGCAAGAACGCCCGATGCCGTGTAGGGGATACCTAAGGTCTCCATGGCGCCCTGCATGGCGCCATCCTCGCCGCCAGCACCGTGCATGGCGATAAACGCCACATCGAAGCCGCCAGTCGCCATAGTCACCATAAAGTCATCGGCGGCCGTATCGAGCAGCTCCACCGAAGTGTAGCCAGCCTCCTTCAAGGCCACCACGACGTTTTTTCCCGAATTGAGCGAAATCTCGCGCTCAGCGGAATGACCGCCCGCCAAGACCGCTACGTGCATGTTCTCTAGGCTTTTACCCGGCATGGGCAGACTCCTCCTCTATAATTTCTGCAGCTGATACCATATTGTAGCGATACCGTCTACGTTTCCCCAAAATCGAAAGGCTTCCATGAATCCCAGGACTAAATCTCAGGACATTCGCGACTTGAGCCAAAACGATATTCGCGAGCTCGTTGCCGAACTCGGCCAGCCCGCCTTCCGCGCCAAACAGCTCATTGAATGGGTTTTTGAAAAGAACGTTTGTTCGTTTGACGATATGACCAACCTTCCGAAGGCCTTCCGCGAGCAGCTTAAAGAGGCATTTGCCTTTGACACGCCGACTGAGCTCACCAAGCAGGTCTCCAAGGATGGCTCCCGCAAATACCTGCTCGAGTATCACGATGGCATTTCCGTCGAGACCGTCGGGATGCCTCGCCGCAACAAGCTCTCCGTTTGCGTATCCACCCAGGCCGGCTGCGGAATGGGATGCGCATTTTGCGCTACCGGCCTGAACGGCCTCAAGCGCTCATTGACCGCACAAGAGATCGTTGACCAGGTGCTCCACGTCTCCAACGACTTTGGCGAGCGTGCAACGAGCGTCGTGTTTATGGGTCAGGGCGAGCCGTTTGCCAACTACGACGAGGTCCTCAAGGCGCTGCGCATCCTCAACGACCCCGATGGCATCGGCATCGGAGCACGTCACCTTACTGTTTCTACCAGCGGCGTTATCCCTGGAATTCGCAAGTTTGCAGATATTCCCGAGCAGTTCACGCTCGCCGTCTCGTTGCACTCCGCTATCCAGTCGACGCGCAACAAGCTCATGCCGGGCGTTAAGAAGTACACGCTCCTGCGCCTCCACGAGGCCCTTCAGCTCTACACTGAAAAGACCGGCCGCCGTCCAACCTATGAGTACGCCATGATTGAGGGTGTCAACGACACCAACCCCGAGATGCAGGCGCTCTGCGACTTCTGCGAGGGCACGCTGTGCCACGTCAACCTGATTCAGCTTAACGATATCGAGGGTAGCCCGCTCAAGCCATCGCCGATCCATAAGGTTGAAGATCTTCAGCGCCGTCTTGAGTCTCGAGGCATCGAGACCACGATCCGTAATTCCCGCGGCAACGATATCGACGCGGCCTGCGGTCAGTTGAAGCAGCGTTTCAAGGTCCAAAAGAACGCATAGGGGAGACCAACCTTAACGTTTCATGTGAAACATCGAACGACCTCGGTTGTTTAATTGCAACCGAGGTCGTTTCATATCAATCGGCTATCCGCATTTCACGATTGTTCAGCGACTATTTCGGAAAAAATAAGGGGTCCTTGTTCTGGCGTTCAGACAAGGACCCCTTCAAAATAGGCGAGTAATTGTTAGGTACCTAATAACCTACATTTTCCCACTGATGGTTGACCCAATCTTGATTAATCTTGGGATTCTTGGTTACCTGGGCAGTTCGCATGGCAACATCTTCCGTCATAACATCCATTTTCTTTTTAGATGTATCAACGATATCCTGTGCGCTTCGGAGCAAACGACCACGAAGTTCTTCGTCCGTCGCGATCCTATATCCCGCAAATGCACCAGCAGCCACAGTAGCCGCCAAAGCAACAGCTGCCAAAATCTTATTCTTCATCCTGGTCACCCTGTTCAAATTGAATCATTTCAGCCAGAATACGTGAGAGCTCTTCCTCGTCTTTGAACTCAATCTCAATCTTGTTCTTTCCGCGTGAGCTCTTCACGCGCACGTTGGTATTAAACACTTGACGAAGAACGCGCGCTGCCTTCTTGAACGACTGAGGTGTTGCAGGCCTAGGGGTCTTCGGTGTCTCTCCGGCAGAAAATAACGGAGCAAGATTTTCTGTCGCACGGACCGAAAGGCCTTCTGCAACAACCTTCTCCGCAAGCCTAATTCTGGCATCCTCATATGGAACTGCAAGAATGGCCCGAGCGTGACCTGCAGTGAGTTTTCCTTCGAATATCATCTGCTGTACGACTTCAGGAAGATCGAGAAGGCGAAGAGAGTTTGTAATTGCAGAACGTGACTTACTGACAGCCTTTGATAGAGCCTCCTGGGTCATCCCACTTGCATCAATGAGCTGACGATATCCTTTTGCCTCTTCGACAGGATTAAGGTCAGAACGCTGAAGGTTTTCAATTAGTGCAAGAGCAAGCATTTCTTCATCATTAACTTCCTTAATGATGACCGGCAGCTCCTCAAGGCCTGCCAGTTTGGACGCCTGATAGCGACGCTCACCAGCAATGATTTCATATCCGTTGCCATGTTTACGAACCAAGAGCGGCTGTAAAACTCCGTGTTCCTGGATAGACTCACTTAGCTCACGAAGTTCAGTTTCATTGAAGTGAATTCGAGGCTGATTCGGATTGGGAACAATATCCTCGATAGGCAGCTTGGTTTCGGAAATCGGTGCAGCAGACGAACCACCGGTTTCATATTCTGCTTCAGAAACCAGTGCGCTCAATCCACGACCTAATCCGCTGCGCTTTTTGGGGCTAGGCACGCTTGATCACCTCTTTTGCAAGATTCATATATGCTTTTGCACCCTTATTTTGCGGTGCATAAGTAATAACCGGTTCTCCAAAAGAAGGAGCTTCAGAGATTTTGACCGTACGGGGAATCAACGTCTTAAAGGCCTTGTCACCAAAGTACGACTGAACCTCTTCAACAACCTGATTCGATAGTGATGTCCGCGAGTCATACATGGTCATAAGAACGCCATACGTATCCAGGCCCTTATTAAGACGCGATTTGACCATTTTCATTGACTCAAGCAGCTTCGTTACGCCCTCAAGTGCGTAATACTCGCACTGAATCG
>RKAY01000117.1 GCA_014846205.1 Collinsella aerofaciens
TTGCCTCGCGCAGAACCTCCTCGGGAATCTCCAGCGAGTCGACACGCGAGACGCCTTGGACGGTCGAGGTTCGCCGCAAATTCTTGGCGACGGCCGCGACGGCATCCGAGATCATCTCGCCCAACGTTCCCTCACAGATTGTGCGGTCCATAAACCTTAGTGGCCCCGCAGCTCCCTTTTGAGTTCCCACGTGGACAGCCACATCAATGAAGAGCTTGGGATAGAACTGCTGAGGGTAAACGCCCGCGGCAAGGAGGCCGGCCTTGGTAACATTGCCCTGGAAGTCGAGGAAATTCAGACGCTCCATCTTTGTCTTCTTGTCCGCCGCACCGCGCATCGCTCGAGGCGTCAACGAATAGGCACGCTCTATCGTGCGGTCGACCAGCGACTCGTCGAGATCGCCCACACTCGTGCCGGGCACCGCATCGCGATCGCTAGGACTCGTCCGTTCATATGACGACAGTGCCAAAACCTCGGTCGACGAAAGCGGGACATCTTTGTCATCGATGCGTTTGTAGCTGCCACCTTGAGCGCCCCGCTCTATGACATAGCAAGGCTTGCTCGACGGATCGAGCTCCTCAATCGCGATGACTAGAACCACGGTGCCCTGGAGCTCCACGCGCTCAATGGTGTATTTGGGCGGATTGGCCAGCTTTCCGCGACCGCCAGCATCGCCCATGCCCGCCACGAATTGGTTGAGCACTTTCTCGGTCTCAAAGTTTGCAACTGGGACAAAACCCGCGCGCTCGCTCACTCCGAGTACGATGATGCCGCCGGCGGTGTTTGCGAAAGCGCTGACCGTTTCCCATACGTCGCGGGAAAGCGTCGTGGCGCTCTCCTTGACCTCAACGTTAAGATCGTCCGAGCCCATGCGCCTTAAAGACTCGAGCAGACCGGTCAGTTCGTTTTCGTTCATCTGCACGTCCTTTCGCTCGGTTCTGCGAAGAATGCCGCGAACAGATTTCCTTCGTCTCTCAGTTATCTCTCGTAATTATTTCTCATCTTTCTGTTATCTCTCATATTAGAGAGGAGTGAGAGATGAAAGATAAGATGTCTGCCATCTGTTTCATTTAAACATGTTTTCGCTGGTAAAACAATCTATATTGAGACAATACCATGGTTGTCTGTCTCTTTGCAGCATTGTTATCTCTCATATTTATCTCTCATCTTTCTGTTATCTCTCGTATTAGAGACGAATGAGATATGAGAGATGTGCGGGCGGCGGATGAGCGTGGATTTTGGACGGTTTTTGGGCGTTTTGAGGCTGATTCCGTCCGAAAATCCACTCTCATTCGATAGGCGTCCAAGTTTCCACGCTCGTGCGGTGAACGCGCGGGGCCTTTGTCCAATCCGCTGGCATCGTCTTCAGTTCGTCGCAGAGCCGCGGCCCCATATGGGTATACTCTCGAGGATTCGACTCGATTCGCCCCCGCTGGGGCGTCAAAGGAGACTGCATATGTCCACCACCTCAACCGACCCGCGCGCCGCAGCCGCCGCGCTGCTGGTACCCGGCACCATTTGCCACGGCTTTGCCGTCGAGCGCTGCGAGACCGTGCCCGAGCTCGACTCGGACGCCTACGCGCTGCGCCACACCGCCTCGGGCGCTCGCCTGCTGTACCTGGCATGCGACGACGAAAACAAGGCCTTTGCCATTGGCTTTAAGACGCCGCCGGCCGATTCCACCGGCGTATTCCATATTCTTGAGCACTCGGTGCTGTGCGGATCGGCCAAATTCCCCGTCAAGGAGCCGTTCGTGGACCTGATCAAGAGCTCCATGCAGACGTTCCTCAACGCCATGACCTACCCCGACAAGACTATCTACCCCGTTGCCACCACCAACGAGCAGGACCTGTACAACCTGATGGACGTGTACCTGGACGCGGTGTTCAACCCGGCCATCTATACCAAACCCACCATTTTTGAGCAGGAGGGCTGGCACTACGAGCTGGACCTGCCGGAGGGCGTCGAGGGCGAGGGCGACAGCAGCTCCGCGAGCCTGCGCGAGGGCACGCTGCGCTATAACGGCGTGGTGTTCAACGAGATGAAGGGCGCGCTGTCCGATCCCATGAGCGTGCTGGACGACGCCGTCAACGCCGCGCTCTATCCCGACACCGCCTATGCGCACGAGAGCGGCGGCGACCCGCGCGCGATTCCCGCGCTCACCTACGAGCAGTTCCTGGATACGCACGCGCGCCACTACAATCCTTCTAACTCCTACATCACGCTCTACGGCGACCTGGACGTGGACCGCGCGCTGGCATTTTTGGACGAGCGCTATCTGTCGCAACCGAGTGCCGCGAGCCGCCGCATGGACGCTGCTGTTGCCGCCGGCGAGGACCCATTCATGCTGGCGCCCAATCCGCTGGGCGTGCAAGCGCCCGTGACCTGCGAGTATAAGCGCGTCGAGATGGCCACCACGCCCGAGAACGCCCTGGTGGGCCTGGGCCTGGTGCTGGGCAGCGCGCTCGACCGCAAGCGCACAATCGCGGCGGACATCTTGTTCGAGGCGCTGCTGGGCTCCAACGAAGCGCCGGTTAAGAAGGCCATTCTGGCTGCCGGCCTGGGCGGCAACGTGGTGAGCTACACCGCAGCCGAGAGCCTGCAGCCCTACGAGCTCATCATGCTGCAAAACGCGCAGCCCGGCGTGGCGCGCGAGCTACGCCGCGTGTTCCAGGACGCCTGCCGCGACCTGTGCGAGCACGGCGTTCCGCGCGAGCGACTGGAAGCTATCATCAGCAGCAACGAATACGACCTGCGCCAGCGCGACTACGGTATCGCCGACGGCGTGGCCATTGCGTGCGACGCGCTGAGCACGTGGCTCTACGATGACGACGCCGCGACGCTGGCGCTCAAGTATGGCCCGGTGTACGAGGAGCTGCGCGGCGAGCTGAACGGCAGCTACTTTGAGGACCTGCTGCGCGAGCTGGTGCTGCAAAACGATCACATGGCGCTGGTCGAGCTGGTGCCGGTGGACGCCGCCGAGGGTTCGGAGGGTGCTGAGGCCGCCGAGCTGGCAGCCAAGCGCGATGCCATGACCGATGCCGAGCTGGCCGACGTGGTCGAGCGCACGGCCGCGCTGCGTGCCGCGCAGGAGGCGGAAGACACACCCGAGGCCAAGGCCACGCTGCCGCGCCTGCGTGTGTCCGACATTGGCGAGGCGCGCCCCGAGCCGCCGCTGGTCGTGGACACGACCGCGCCCATCCCCTGCCTGCGCCACGGCATCCCCACCAACCGTCTGGCCTACGCCATGCAGTATTTCGACCTGAGCTGCGTCGCGTTTGAGGACCTGCCCTACGTGACGCTGCTCTGCCGCCTGCTCAAACAGCTGCCCACAAGCGAGCACTCGGCCGAGGAGCTCGACAACTTGCTCGCCGGCAAGCTGGGCTTTTTGAGCTTTACGACCGAGGTCATGACCCAGCCCGACGTGGACGGCGTGCGCCCCTATCTGCTGGTGAGCGCCGGCGCCCTGTCCGAGAAGATCGATGCGCTGGCGAGTCTGCCGCGCGAGGTGTGGTCGAGCACGCTATTGCTCGACGCCGACGCCGACCGTGTGCGCGACGTGCTCACGCAGATTCGCATTGGACTCGAGCAGGGCTTTATCAACAACGGTCACTCGGCGGCGCTCAGTCGCGCGATGAGTTACAGCTCGCCTTCGGCCGTGGTGCGCGAGCAGCTTTCGGGCGTGGACTTCTACCTATTCCTGCGCGATCTGCTCGAGCACTTTGACGAGCGACTGGACGACCTGCGTGCCAAACTTGCCGAGCTGGCAGGCCGCATCTTTGTGGCCGACGGCTGCATGGCGAGCTTTACCGGCAGCGATGAGGACTTTAACGCGTACTGGGCCGCCGCGGGCGACCTGGGGCTGGACGCCGGCGACGGCGCCGATGCCGGCCGCGACACGCTCGTGGTGCCGACGCCGTGCGACCGCCACGAGGCTTTCGTGATCCCCAGCGACATCTGCTTTGCCGCGCGTGCGTGCGATCCGCGTCGCTTGGGGCTCGACGTGACGGGCGCCTGGGCGGTTGCCGCCAACGCACTCTCCTACGACTACCTGTGGAACGAGATCCGCGTTAAAGGCGGCGCGTACGGCTGCGGATTCCGCGCGGCAGGCGAGCGTCAGGTGGCGTTCTACACCTACCGCGACCCGGCAATCGACCCCTCGATTGAGCGTGTGGCGCGCGCAGGCGCATGGCTCGGCAGCTTTGAGCCCGACGAGGCCGCCTTTGAGGGCTTTATCGTGAGCTGCGTGAGCGGCATGGACGCGCCGGCGAAGCCCTATGCGCTCACCAAGCGCCGCAACACGACCTACCTGGCCGGGCTCGATCCGCATGCACGCGAGGAACGCCGCGCCCAGATGCTCGCCGCCACGCCCGGTGAGCTGCGCTCGCTCGGCGCCGACGTGACGCGCATTGCGGCCGAGTCGCCCTCCTGCGTCTTTGGCGGCCGAGACGTCATCGCCAAGAGCAACGCCGGCTTTAACGTTATCGACCTGCTGGGCTAACGCACAACAAGCAAAACCACCACGAAGGGGACGGGCACCTTTGTGGTGGTTTGCGGCTGGTCGTTACTTGTGGAACGGATCGAGTTGCGCCTTCAGCGGATTGAGCTGATACAGACTCACAAAGCGCTCTTTGCGAGACGATGAGGTGTTGACCCAGCTGCCGTTGCAGACGTCGTACTTCGAATCCAGGCGGATCCACTCCTCCGGCTTATTCTTCTCGCTCTTATTGCAGAAGTACCGCTGGTACTCGATCTCGTGCTCAAACTCAAACTCGTCATCCGAACCGCCATCGGTGTACTCATCGACCGCCGTCAGATTGCCGTGCTCGTCGTAATAGAACTCCGCATGCCCGTCGCGCGTGGAATCGATCCGGTCGAGCTTGCCGCCACTATACGAGTAATTAACCGTGGAAAACGAACTCAGAGAACCGTAATCGTTGCCGTGTGTGTCATAGGCCACGGGTGAGATGCGCGTAATATTACCCTCCTTGTCGTACTCGTAATTCAGCGTCAGCGTCCATCTCGTGCCCACGGTGTCACCCTGGCAGTCCGTCGTAAAGGACGTCACGCGGCCGCTGTCATATTCGTACGAATAGACGACCGTGCGAGGATTGCCCGGACCGGTCTCGGTGTCGGACACCAGGTTGCCGCCCTGGTAGACATACGTACTCGCACTCTCGCCGTAGCCTGCGTGGGTCGTCTTGTTGATCAGGTTTCCGTCTGCATCGTAGGTAAACGTCGTGGAGGTCGACGCATCACCAATAGCGGCGTCGCAATCGATGCGCGTCAGGTTTCCGTCGGCATCGTACGTGAACATGTTTTCATCTTCGTAGTCACCCGAGCGAACTTCCGCTATTTCCGAAATGCGATGCGACTCGTCGTGCTCGACGTCGTAGCCCATGCCACCACCCTGTTTGAGGCTGCTTGTATACCCCGTAACATAGCCGTCCTCGTCGCGCTCAATCTCATACGTGCTGCCGTGCACACCGTCCTCGTCGGTGCCTTCGTAGTACACCGGCAGCCACAACTCCTCGAGCTGCGTGTCCTTAATGCCGCCAACCTTCGTATCCTGCGGCAGCGCAATCGTGGCGAGCTTCTTTTTGCCCGAAAGGTCGATGCTTTTAAGGCCTTCGGCATTTGAAAGGTCGAGCTTCTCGATGTTGTCGCAACCGTCCAGGTTAACGACGGTGACGTTGCTCGCCGAGTTAAGCTCGACGGTTTTAAGGTCTCCGCAGCCCGAGAGGTCCAGGCTGACGAGTTTGTCGTCGCTGGACTCCACCGTAACGATATTGGGGAATGTCTTGCCCAGACCCTGCGTCGAGGCGACACCCTCTAGCTCGACCGATGCGACCGCTTTGGCCTCGTCGTGCGAGATACGGCCGTCGCCATTGGTGTCGTACTTGGTCGAAACAAGCGCGCGCATGCCGCTATCCGGGAAGGTCTTTTCGTCGATAGGCGTGGCCGCGATCTGCGTAAAGTAGAACAGCGCGCCGCCGATGCCCGCCGCCACGACGAGCACCGCGGCGAGTGCGATGAGGGGCTTTTTGGAACGCTTGCGCGGCGCGGGCTGCTGCACGGGCACGTATTGCTGAGGAGCGGGCGCGGCAGGCCGAGGCTGATAGCGAGCAGCGGGCTGTTGCGAGGCAGCAATCTGGTCGGGCGCCACAGGTGCTCCGCACACGGGGCAGAAGAGGGCCTCGTCGACAAGTGGCGTACCACACGTGCGGCAAAACATGGCGGGCTCCTTTCGGTGCTTTCTTTACACCATGAAGGTAAACCCAAAAATGCAGCCCTTGTTGCGCAACATTCAGCCCAAACCACCACAAAGGGGACAGGCACCTTTGTGGTGGTTCGAACACTTGTTCTGTACGTACACATGTTCTATAGTAGCGGTGCTTGCATCGGACTTAGATTGCAACTAGAATATAGTTGCAGAATGTGAGGCGGGATGGCTCGGACCGATAAACTCATCGCCCAACTGCTTAGCTGCCCTTCGACGTATCGGTATACCGATTTTTTAAAAGTCATGGCTTCATATGGCTTTGAAATGGACAACAAAGGCAAGACATCCGGATCGCGCGTTCGCTTCTACAGGCCATCAGATGGCAGGTTGTTCGTAATGCACGCACCGCATCCATCTGACGAATTGACAGCGGGAACCATTCGAAACATCGTTCGATTTCTGCAAGATGCCGGAGGTAGTCATGAGTAACGTTTTGGCATACAAGGGTTATTTCGCCCCAGTCGAGTTCGATGCCGAACAGCATGTGCTAACAGGTATGGTCGCCGGCATTAGGGACGCAATCGTATTTGAAGGCTCCACGGCTGAAGAAGTGGAGCAATGCTTCCACGACGCCGTCGACGATTACCTTGAGTTTTGCGCCGAGAAGGGCAAGGAACCCGAGCGGGCTTTTAAAGGCTCGTTCAACGTAAGAACGGGCTCTGAGCTCCACAAGCAAGCAGCGCTGGCAGCGGCAAAAAAGGGTGAGTCACTCAATAAGTTTGTGACTGAAGCAATCGCTGCGGCGTTATAGCATTAACGCATAGACCCAAACAACCACAAAGGGCGCAGTTCGCAGGCTTATTTGCGGTGGCCTTACTGCCCATATCGCGTTTGCCCAGATAAAACCTGCCAAAATAAACCTGTCCCTTTTCGGCAGGTTTGCTAGAGGAGGTTGAGATGGATAAGGCTGAGTTGCGGCGGGCGGTGATTGCTCGGCGCGACGCTCTTGATTTGGATGTGCGGGCGGCAAAGTCTGCTGTCATTTGCGCGCGGCTCGTTGAGCTGCTGGACCGTTCGGATGCCGCGGCGCCGCACACCGTTGCCGTCTATGCCGCGATGGGTTCCGAGGTCGACCCAGCCGCGTTTGCCGCAGCGGCCGCCGCACGCGGCTGGCGCGTAGCCTATCCATGCATGCTCTCGGCAACAGACGCCGTGGCTTGCGGCCAGCGCATGTGCATGCGGGCAGTCTCTGTCGGCGATGCGTCCGAGGTCCCGTTTATCGCCCACCCTACGCGGGCCTTCGCAGCCATGGACGTCGACAGCGACCACTTCCCCATCGTGCCTGCCAAGGCTCTCGACATGATCATCGTGCCCCTCGTAGCCTTCGATCGCACCGGCGCGCGCCTGGGCTACGGCGGAGGCTGCTATGACCGCTACTTGCCTATGCTCTCGCCCGCATGTCAAATCGTCGGCATCGCCTTTGACAAACAACGCGTCGATCACGTTCCCACCGATGCCCACGACCTGCCGCTGCCCAATATCGTCAGCGCCTAACGGCTGGCACGCTGCACCCCACAAAAATGAGCGTGGAAAATCTCCCGTTTTGGGCCTGCTCGGGGGCAAAAAACGGGAGATTATCCACGCTCATTATTCAAACGTCCGATAATCCACGCTCGTGTGTCCGAAAATCCACGCTCAACCAATGCGCGTCTAAATTTCCACGCTCGTCCGTCCGGATTTCCACGCTCGTGCAGCCTAACGCCCTGCAACCGTCTCAGCAGGCACGCGGCACGCCGGCAACCTTGAGCTTGCGGTCGAGCTTTGTCGGATCCCTTAGGTCATCCCAGCACAAGCGCACAATCTTGCAGTTATCGAGCATCGAAAGCCTCGACTCGCGCTGGCGCTCGTCAAATTGCGCCTTTGCGAGCTTGCCCTCCTCCGCCGCCTTCTCGCTTTTAACGAATCCGTCGAACTCCCCAATAATCAACCGGTCACCCACGCGCCACAAATAGTCAACGCGATACGGCCTTCCCGGCTCAACCGGATCGAACAGCTCAACTTGCAGCTCCGGAACCTGCCAGCCGCGCTCGATCATCAGCGCCCGCGCCTTGGACTCGCCGCCGCTTTCCGACAGGCCGTCGGCACACCGTGCAACCCTGCGCGCCGTCACAACACCGCGGCGATTCAAGCCAAGCTTGTTAACTGCCTCAATGAGATGTTCCTTCGACAAAAGCTGCTCATGGAGCGCCGAGTCCGCAATGATCAGCCCTTCGACAAACGATGCATCAACCAGACAATCCGCAATTGTTTGATCGATATCGGTCACGGCAATATCCATCTGGCTTGCCCGTGTTCGATAAGCATACCGATGGCGAATGATCTGAGAGCCCGGCGTCGTCGATTGCGCCGGCGCCACGGCGATATGGATGTGCGTCAAATTGGTATGCGAAACCGAAAGGCCATAGATAACAGCCGCCGTATAGGAGCAAAACGTCCAGCCGGGGTGCTTTTGTGCAAGCGCCCGTACCCGATGCAGATAACGCTGCCGAAACTTGAGCTCGGACCAGTATTCCGGACGCGCATACAACCCCGGCATGACCACTTCGAGACTTCCCGCCGCCGCCCGCCGCTCAATCTGCTTTGCTTCCGCCGTCGTGCGCGCGTACACGCAGCTCATCTGCTGCTCGCACGCTTTAATGTGGCCCGTGAGTCTTTGATTCGCCGTCATGTTTGCCATATCGCCTCCAAACTCTTGGAACGGCGCCAACGTACCAGACGGTTTCATGCGAAGTCTGACCAAATGCTGTCCAGCAGCTGACCAAATGCTTGACGGTTTTGGACGTTTTAGGCCAATGCTCTATATCTGCAGGTAGAGCGGTTGTCCAGAGGTCCCTGTCTCCACATTTTTATGCCTCAAAAGCCGTCGATTTCCTTAAAAGAAAATATACTGTGGCTCGAAACTACCTAGTTTGCGATGTAATCCGTATGCACTCGACGCGTGGTGCTGCCGCCTACGACGGCTGCAGAAAATCGAGCGTGGAAAATCTCCCACTTTGGGCCTGTTCCTCGACCAAAAGTGGGAGATTATCCACGCTCATTCAAAAAGCGTCCGATTATCCACGCTTGTGTGTCCAATTATCCACGCTCGTCACGCGGCGGCCACGGCGGCAGTCACGGCCACGGCCGCGGCCTAGTGCTCCTCGCCGGCGCGGGCCAGGTCGTAGGGCGTGGTCTGGTAGACGTAGTAGTTGAGCCAGTTGGTGTAGAACAGCTGAGCCTGGCTGCGCCAGACGTTGCGCGGCTCGGCGGTGGGGTCGTCGCCCGGGAAGTAATGCGCTGGCACCTGAGGGTTGAGCCCGCGCTTCACGTCGCGCTCGTACTCCAGGCGCAATGTGTCGGTATCGTACTCGGGATGGCCAAAGACAAAGAAGCGACGGCTGTCGGTCGACTTGACGATGTACAGGCCCACCTCGTCGGACACGGCCACGACCTCAAGCTGCGGCTCGGCCTCCACGTCCTCGCGGCGCACATCGGTGTTGCGTGAATGCACGGCATAGAAACGGTCGTCGAAGCCGCGGACCAGCGGGCTTTGCGGCTTCACCAGATAATGTTCGAACACGCCGCTCGCCTTTGCCGGCAGGTCGTGCTTCTGAATACCGTAGTGATGGTACAGGCCGGCCTGCGCGCCCCAGCAAATGTGCAGCGTAGAGTGCACGTGCGTGGTGGACCAATCCATAATCTGGCAGAGCTCGGGCCAGTAGTCAACCTCCTCGAACGGCATCTGTTCCACCGGCGCGCCCGTGATGATCAAACCGTCGTAGTGGATGTCGCGGATGTCGTCGAACGTGCGGTAGAACGTCTCCAGGTGGCCGGCACTCACGTGCGTGGCCTCGTGCGTTTTGGTGCGCAGCAGATCCACCTCAACCTGCAGCGGCGTGTTGGAGAGTTTGCGCATGATCTGCGTCTCGGTGGCGATCTTGGTGGGCATGAGGTTGAGGATGAGCACGCGCAGCGGACGGATGTCCTGGTGCAGCGCGCGGTACTCGGTCATGACAAAGATGTTCTCGCTCTCGAGCTGCGCGGCGGCAGGGAGGGCGTCGGGGATGCGAATGGGCATGGATGCTCCTTACGAGTCAGTTGCAGCTATGGTACAACGAGCGGCCCCATCCGCGCGAGCACATCGCCCAGCGATGCCGCCAGCGGCCCAAATCACTCCAAAAGTAGAGATTAAGGCATGTCCCAAAAATCTGCGACGCTTTAGCCTAGCAAAGTGGCAACAGGACGCTACAATGGTTCGACGCGAAAAACTCGGCCGAAAGGATACATATATGTACCAGACGCGTAAGATCGGTGTGGTCGGCCAGGGCCACGTAGGAGCACATGTCGCCAACAGCCTGCTCATGCAGGGCATTGCCGATGAGCTGTACCTGTGCGATATCAACGAGGCCAAGGTGACGTCCGAGGTCCAGGACCTGCGCGACTCCCTTTCGTTTGTCCCGTACAACACCAAGATCGTCAACTGCTACGACCACTACGAGGAGCTGGCCTGCTGCGACGTCATCGTCAACGCCGCCGGCAAGGTCGCGCTGGCCGCCGGCAACCGCGACGGTGAGCTGTTCTTTACCACCGACGCCGCCCGCACCTTTGCCAAGCGTATCGTCGACGCCGGCTTCGACGGCGTCTTCGTAAGCATCTCCAACCCCTGCGACGTCGTGTGCACCGAGTTGTGGCACCTGACCGGCTACGATCCCAAGAAGATCATCGGCTCGGGCTGCGGCCTGGACTCCGCCCGCCTGCGCACCGAGATCTCCAAGAAGGTCGGCGTGAGCCCCAAGTCCATCGACGCCTACATGATCGGCGAGCATGGCTTTAGCCAGCTGGCTGCCTTTAAGGCCGCGACCATCGCCGGCAAGAGCCTCAACGAACTTCAGGCCGAGAACCCCGACAAGTATGCCTTCGACCACATGGAGATCGAGGAACTCGCGCGCAAGGGCGGCTATGTAACCTACCAGGGCAAGCAATGCACCGAGTACGCCGTCGCCAACTCCGCCGCGCGCGTCTGCGCCGCCGTGCTGCACAACGAGCACGCCGTGCTTTCGGCCTCTACGCTTATGACCGGCCAGTATGACGAGGAGGGCATCTTTACCTCCCTGCCGTGCGTGATCGGTGCCGAGGGCGTCGAGGAGGTCTACACGCTGGACCTGTCCGAGTACGAGCTCGAGGGCTTCCACAAGAGCTGCCAGCACATCCGCGACAACATCGCCCAGCTCGACTGGTGGGACGCCGAGGCCTACGACGCGAAGTAGGCCGCTGGTTGACGCGACAACTCGCTCATACGGACACCATGCAAAGCGG
>RKAY01000113.1 GCA_014846205.1 Collinsella aerofaciens
CTTGCGGCCTTCTCGGCAGCAAGACGGGCGCGACGCTCGGCAAAGGTCTCCTTCTTGGCGGGCGCTGCCGTCTCGGCGGCATCCTCGTCCGCATCGGAATCGTCGTCGGCAGCGGCAGCCTTCTTGGGCTTGACCGGAGCCGAAGCGGCCTCGCTTACCGGATCGATGATCTCGGACTGAACGACAGCCGTCATCTTTTCCTGCGTCTCGCGGAACTGACGGATGGCACGGCCGATCGTACGGCCCATCTGTGGGAGCTTATCCGGGCCAAACAGCAAAAAGCCGAAGACCACGATGATCGCGAGCTCACCCTCTCCAATACCAAACACACATACCTCCAAGGCTCGATGTGAGTCGAGCCCGCACCGCGCCATTCGGCCGGAACTCGTCTATTCATTCGGTCAAGTATAGCGCCCGGACGCCAAAACATCCGAGCGCATCACAAACATATGCCAAACGGCACGGCCCTTTTTGGGGCAGGGCTTATGCCGCCGTGATCGAAATCTCCTGGTCGACGCCCAGCAGCTGTACCACGCGCATTACCTGAGGCTGCACGTTGACGCAGCTAAAACGCTTGCCGTGGTCGTCCGCATGATGCGCGGCACCCACGAGCACGCCAATACCCGTGGAGTCGATGTAGCTCACCTGGGCAAAGTCGAGCTCGACGGCCTCGGTGGGCTGCTCAAGCGCCAGATCGATGGCATTGCGCAGGCTATCGGCATTAGAAATATCAATCTCGCCGGTCACCTTAATGGTGTAGAGCTCCGGCGTGGGGTTGGTGGAAATACCCAAATCCATGTATACGCTCCTTTGTGTATCGAGGGTGCGGAATTGCGCGTATTAGGCGCGCTCGGCGCGCGCGAGCTCGGCAGCGACCAGCTTCACAGCCAGCACCAGAACATCGAGCGCGGCCTCCAGGTCCTCGACCGTGGGATAGCTCGGCGCGATGCGGATGTTGGTGTCGCGCGGATCCTTGCCATAAGGCCAGGTGGCACCAGCCGGCGTGAGCTTGACGCCCAGGTCGGCACAAAGCGCGGCGACCTTCTGGGCCGAACCCTCGGGGCCATCGAAACTCACAAAGTAGCCGCCGCGAGGATGCGTCCAGGTAGCGCAGCCCGTCTCGCCCAGGCCCTCGGTGAGTTTGCGCTCAACCGCCTCAAAGCGCGGGCGCAAAAACTCCGCATGCTTCTTCATGTGTTCCTTGACCGCCTCGATAGTGGCAAGGAAACGCACGTGACGCAGCTGGTTGAGCTTGTCGGCACTGATCAGACCGGCCTTCAGACGCTTGGAGAACTCGGCAATTACCGCGGGGCTCGCGCCGATAAAGCCGATACCGGCGCCCGGGAAGGTGATCTTGGACGTCGAGGCAAAGGCCACCACGCGGTCCTCGGTGCCCGCCGCGCGGGCGAGGTCAAAGATGTTGGCGAGCTCGTCGGTCTCGTCGTACAGGTCGTGTACGCAGTAGGCGTTGTCCCAGAAGATGCGGAAATCGGGCGCGGCCGTGGGCATCTCGACCAGGCGACGCACGGTGTCCTCGCTAAAGGTGATGCCCGTGGGGTTGGAATACTTGGGCACGCACCAGATACCCTTGATGGAATCATCGGCAGCAACGAGGCGCTCGATCTCGTCCATATCGGGGCCGTTGTCGGTCATCGCGACGGGAACATTCTCGATGCCCAAGTCGGCGGTGATGCCAAAGTGACGGTCGTAGCCGGGGACGGGGCACAGGAACTTGACCTTCTTGCCGTCGTGCGCGGCCTCGTAGGCATCCCAGGGCTCGCTGCCGCACGAGCCGCAGCGCCAGAACATGCCGGCGATGTCATGCTCGATCAGGAGGCTCGACGAGCCCAGCACGAGCGTCTGCTCGGCGGGGCAGCCCAGGAACTCCCCTGCCAGCTTGCGTGCCGAGGGAATGCCCTCAAAGCAGCCATAGTTGGAGCAGTCGACGTTGCCGTCGTGCAGGTCGGCATCGGCATTGAGGATATCGAGCATGGGGCGAGAGATGTCCACCTGGGCGGGCGACGGCTTGCCGCGGGCCATGTCGAGCGCCAGGCCCTTGGCCTTGACCTCGGCAACCTCGGCTTTGAGCGCCTCGATGGCGGCATCGAGTTCGGTGGTTTCCATCTTCTGGTAGATCGTCTGCATGGGTGCGACCTTTCACGAAGCGGTACGTTGCAGTTCGTCTAAGTATAGACCGCCACCGCCGCAACGGTATGAAGCCGTGATAGATTAAGTTCATCGCAATGAATTACGAACCGCCGCGCATGCCGGCGTGGGGCGCCCGAGGAGGCACTATGGAATACGGATCGATCCAGGCCGAGGAATTCGGCGACCTGCAGCGCCTGGTCGACGGACTGTTTTACGATCGCCACGCCATCGACCGCTTGGACCTGATTGTGCAGGCCGAAATCTTGGACTTGGCGCCCGACCTCATGGAGATCGTGAACCTTTTGCCGCCCGGCTATTACGATCGTCAGTCCCTGTGCGACCAGCTCAACTCGGCCTTGGCGGCCCACGGCTGGGGCGCCGTCTACGGCACCGTGGAATAAGCCTCGAGGCCGACGATTTGGCCCGCTTTCCGACCCTGGCGAGGCTTGTTTTAGGGCTTGTGGCCAAAAAAGGGCAAATATGAGTACTGTTACCTTTTTAGTAGCAGCGATTAGGCCCCAAATCGGCGTTTTTGCGCCTGGATTTTCTTTCCGAGCAGTAGCTATCGCCAAATTGGAGTCAAGCGATTACTCGTTAACATACAGATAACATGATTGTGTTCATTATTTTCCACACCTAAAATGAAACGCCGTTTGTGACAGTACTCACAAACGGCGTTTTTTGACCACTGGCGTGTCTGGCAGGCGGCAAGTACCGCCCGAATCCGCATTTTGAACGCGCCCGAATCGGTTCTGGAGCCGGTTTTCGCGCTCTTACTCGTCTTTGGGCGCGGGATGTTTGCAGATCACGCTCATGTAGATCATGCCGAGCACGGCAGCGGTGACCGAACCGGCAAGAATAGCGGCCTTGGCAGCCAGGACCTCGAACTGGGCCGTCGGGAAGGCGAGGCCGCTGATGAGGATCGACATGGTAAAGCCGATGCCGCCCAGAATGCCCACGCCGGCGATCATGTGCCAGTTGACGTTGCGCGGCAACTGGCAAGCCTTGAGCTTAACCAGGGCGAACGTCATGCCAAAGATGCCGATCGGCTTGCCCAGCAGCATGCCAAAGTACACGCCGAGCGTCACCGGGTCGGTGAGCAGCGTACTCATGTCCACGCCCACCAGGCGAACCTGCGCGTTGACAAACGCAAAGATCGGCAGGATCACAAAGTTGACCGGCGTGGAGATCAGGCGCTCCATGCGGATGAGCGGCGGGGTCACGCGATGCATGACGCGCTCGACCTTGGTAGTCGAGACGGTAAAGTCGTGCTGGCCCAGGATGTGTGCCTCGTCGTCGTAGCGGTCGTCGAGCAGTGGCAGGCATTCGCCCAGCCAATCGGTAAGGCTATCGAGCTTAACGCCGCACTTGGCCGGAATAGTAAAGGCCAGGATAACGCCGGCGAGCGTGGCGTGCACGCCGCTCTTGAACATGCAGAACCACAGCAGCAGGCCCAGCACCGAGTACGGGGCAAGGCGGTAGTGCTGCGTCTTGTTGAGCCACACGAGCGCGCAAGTCACAAGCGCGGCGATGCCCAACCAAAACGGATTGGGGCTCTGACCGTAGAAGATGGCGATGGCGGCGATAGAGATCAGGTCGTCGGCGATGGCGAGCGTCGAGAAGAACACGCGCACGCCGTTGGGCACGCGGTTGCCCAAAAGCGACAGCACACCCAGCGCAAAGGCAATATCGGTGGCCATGGGGATAGCCCAACCGTTGCGGGCGCCGGCATGGTTAAAGATGAGGTAGATGCACGCGGGAACGACGACGCCACCCACGGCCGCCAACATGGGAAGCATGGCCTGACGCGGGTTCTTGAGCTCGCCGACTGTCATCTCGTACTTAAGCTCAATGCCCACGAGCAAAAAGAAGATCGCCATGAGGAAGTCGTTGACGAAAAGCTCGACGGTGAGGCCAGCCGTCAAATGCCCCAAGCCCACATACAGCGGAGTCTCCAAAAAGTGATGGATGGCCTCGTAGGCATCGGAATTGGCGCAAATAACGGCGGCGATGGCGGCGAAGACCATGACGGCGGCGGAAATCGTGCCGTTCTCGGCGATGCGCTCCCAGATGTCGTGACGTTCAAAGCGCTTGCGCTCACGAACGTTGAACAGCTGCTCAGTTGCTGCCATGGGCGGCTCCTTTCACGGGAAGGCTCCCGTCTTAAAAAAGCACGGCCCGCCCAGATGGCGGCGCCGCGCTCTAACGTATTACGCTTGCATCTAGCCTACCCTGCGCGACAAGCGCGCGAGCGCGGCCGAAAAGCGGAACCACAGGTTGAACATTATTTGCTCAACGGCACGGGAGCCCCCTGTCCAAGAGACGACGCGGCGCCATGCACAAAAAACGACCGGAGCGCGGGGCGTCCGCGATCCGGTCGTGGCGTTTGGTCAACTAAACCTAGCAGGCGGCCATGATGGGGGCAGCGACCTGCTTCTTGCGGGAGAGGACGCCCGGCATCCAGACGCCGTCGTGCTCGTCAGCAATGCCCAGGCCCTTCTGAGCGGCCTCGGTCTCGCCCTCGAGCAGGACCTGCGAGCCCTCCTCCATGATGTCGGTGATGCACAGGACAATGCCGTCGGCATCCTTCTCGGCGGCATAGGCGCGCATGGCCTCGCGGATCTCGTCGATCATGCCAAGCGCACGGCTCTTATCGACGGTCTCGTACTGGCCGATGAGCAGCTTCTTGCCGGCGGGCTCGAACATCTTGATGTCGTTGCCGACCATCTCGGCTGCGGTGAAGGAGCCGGACGGACGGGTAAGGAAGACCTCCATGCCAAACTTGACCGGATCGACACCCACCTGCTCGCCGAGCTTGGCGGCGACGGCGCGGTCGACATCGGTGGTGGTGGGGCTCTTGAGCATGAGCGTATCGGTCATCATGGCCGAGAGCAGCAGCTTGGCCTGGACGTCGGAAAGCTCAACGCCGAGCACGCCGGCGAGCTTGGTGACGATGGTGCAGCTGGAACCCCAGGGCAGGCAGATGTAGTGCAGCGGGCCGGCGGTCTCGAAGTCGCCGATGCGGTGATGGTCGACAACGCCAAAGACCGTGGCGTCCTTAAGACCGGCGACGGACTGGGCGGACTCGTTGTGGTCGGTGAGGACGACGAGCTGACCGGCCTCGACGGACTCGATCACGCGGGGCTCGGCGATGCCGGCGTCGGCGAGCAGCTTGGCGGACTCGGCCGGAAGCTGGCCCAGGGCACAGGCCTCGTAGGTGTTGCCGGCATACTCAACCTGGTTGAGCAGCTGGGACAGGACGACGGCGCTCATGATGGCGTCGTTATCGGGGTTCTGGTGACCAAAGACAAGAACGTTTGCCATGGATATCCTCCACTTGATATGTGTACTTGGACGTAGCTATGGTATCACGCTGGCGCCGAGCCTTCTGAGACGGAAGGGCCGCGGCACAATTTGGGGCAAGTGTTGGGACGAAGTCTGCCCTCCCTTGCACCAGCTATTTACCGGCGGCGCGCAGGGCTACGTAGGCGGCACCGATGATGCCGGCGTCGTTGCCGAGCGAGGCAACCTTAATGGGCGTCTCGCGCGAGGCAGAAAGCGCGTAGCGCTGGAAGTACTCGCGAGCCTTGTCGAGGTAGACATCGGCCGAGGCGGAGGCGCCGCCGCCGATGAGGAACATCTCGGGATCGACCACGTTGGCAATAAGCGCCAGTGCGCGACCGAGATAGTCGGCCATGGTATCGGCCGCGGCCAGCGCAAGCTTGTCGCCCTCGCGGCATGCCTGGAACACGTCCTTGGAATCTGAGGGGCCGGTGAGCTCGATGGGCTCGACGCCCGCTTTCTTGCACTCGGCAAGGTAATTGCTCACCACGCCGGTGGCGCTGGAATACTGCTCCAGGTGGCCATGGCCGCCGCAGCCGCAGGTGCGCTCCTCTTCGGGGTTCAGGCACATGTGGCCAATCTCGCCGCCGGCGCCCACAACGCCCGACACCACGTCGCCGTTAACGATAACGCCGCCGCCCACGCCGGTACCGATGGTGACCATCACCACATTCTGCACGCCCTTGGCAGAGCCGAGCCAGGCCTCGCCCATGGCAGCGGCGTTGGCATCGTTCTCGTACTTAACGACCGCGTCGGGGCAGTGCTCCTGAATGGCGACTCTCAGCTCGGGCAGGTTAATGGCAATGTTGGCCTTGACCTTGGCATCGCCCGATGCCGGGATGGGGCACGGAATGGCCAGACCAATGCCCGCCACAAAGGCACGCGGAATCTGAGCCTTGGCGACCACCTGGTCGATAGCCTCGGTCACCGCGGCAAAGCCCGCGGCGTCAACGATAGGAGGCGTAGGCACGCTGGCCTTGGCCAGCAGGTTACCGTCCTCGTCGAACAGGCCCTCCTTAACTGAAGTGCCGCCGACGTCGATGCCGATGTAGTACTGCTTAGGTTCCATGGGAGCCCACCTTTCTCGTTTAAACATTGCCTGTATGGTACCGCTCCCAAGGCAAAAACCTACCAAAAAGGGACAGGTTTGTTTTGGCAGGTTTTATCTGGGGAAATGCAGGGCATGAGATTCGGTTCGCTGGGCGGCAAAACAGCTCGACCCCATCCTCGAGCCGATCGATTCGCTCAATATCACATTATTCGAATGCATATTCATTTAGAGCGCTCTAGTTTCTAAAGAGAAGCGTTTTTTGATAATATCTTTCTCGAACTTTTTAAAACGCAATAGGGATGCTTAGGTGTTGACTATACTTTCTTTTATACTCAATCAAGCCGGAAAGGAGGTTCCATGATTCCCAAATACGAGGCGATAGCTGCAGATATTCGTCGAAGTATCGAGGATGGCGCTCTTAAACCGGGCGACAAGCTTCCCACCGTCGTTGAGTTCTGCGAGCTCTATAGCGTTTCCAAAATCACCGTCAAACGAGCTATTGAACAAATCACCGAGGAAGGCCTTATTACCAGCCGGCGCGGATCGGGTACCTACGTTAAGGACACGGCGGGACTTCCCGGCCAAGCGTTTTTCCAGGGCAAAAACGACCGTGCCCAGGGTTTTTCGTATGAGCACCGCGGGGAAAAGGTGACCTCGGTGGTCTACGATTTCTCGATTGTTAATCCACCAGCGGACATCGCAGCCCAGCTGGGAATTGCCGAGGATGACTTTGCCTATCACATCGTGCGTGTGCGTCAGGCCGACGAGAAGCCCATCGTTATCGAGTACACCTACATGCCCCTCGAGCTGATTCCGGGCCTTAAAAAGAAAGACCTGTACGGATCGCTCTACCGCTTCATCCGCGAGCAATGTGGCCTGAAGATTTCGAGCTTTCACCGTACCATTCGCGCCGTGGCGGCGACCGAGGAAGAAGCCGAGCGTCTGGGCACCAAACCTGGCTCTCCCCTGCTCGAGCTCACCCAGATTGGCTTTTTGGACAGCGGTGCCGCCTTTGAGTATTCGACCTCGCGCAACGTTGGCGACCGCTTTGAGTTGCACAATGTAACGTTGGCGTAGGTCTTTGTAGTCATGCGAGCGCTCGTTTTGCGCTGCTTTGCGCGGCGCCCGCGCAACACAATGGAGGTATGAATATGTCCGATTTGATTAAACTGACGCCGATCTTCCGCAAGAAGATCTGGGGTGGCCGCCAGCTCGAAACCGTATTTGGTTACGACATTCCCGAAGGTCCCATCGGTGAGTTCTGGGCTATCTCGGCCCATCCCAACGGCGACTGTCAGATTGCTGAGGGACCGTACGCCGGCCACACGCTGTCGTGGCTGTGGGCCAAGCACCGTGAGCTTTTTGGCAATTGCGAGGGTAAGGAGTTCCCGCTGCTCATTAAGATTCTGGACGCCAAGGACGACCTTTCGATCCAGATTCATCCCAACGACGAGTACGCCGCCAAGCACGAGAACGGCAGCCTGGGCAAAACCGAGTGCTGGTATGTACTGGACTGCGAGCCCGGTGCCACGATCATCGTCGGCCAGCGCGCACACGACCGCGCCGAGGCCGCACAGATGATCGAGAACGGCCGCTGGGACGACATGCTCAACGTACTACCGATCCACAAGGGCGACTTTTTCCAGATTGATTCCGGTACCGTTCACGCCATCAAGGCCGGCACGCTCATTTTGGAAACGCAGCAGTCGTGCGACGTGACGTATCGCCTGTACGATTACGACCGCCCCGGCACCGACGGCAAACTGCGTCCCCTGCACATTGAGCAGAGCCTCGACTGCATAAACTTTGATGCTCAGGCCCCGACCGACGGCACGGTGACCGCACCCGAGGTGGACGGCGTGACCGAGCTCGTGTCTTGCCCCTGCTACACCGTCGACCGCGTACGCGTCGACGGCAGCAAGACCCTCGACCAGCGCTGGCCCTTCATGTGCCTGTCGGTCATCGACGGCGAAGGCACCGCCTGCGGCGACCCCGTCCACAAGGGAAGCCACTTGCTGGCTCCGAGCACCGTCAGCTCCATCGACCTCGAAGGCAAGATGGAACTGATCGTCTCGCACCTGTAGGTCGCACCAACAACCCAAACGAAACAAGGGGCTCCCCCGTCCATGTACGGGAGAGCCCCTTGCTATATCTATCTATCAGCCCACCCGGTTCTCCAGACCAAAAAGCGAGCGAGCAGAGCGACGCTAGCAAGCAACGTTATCTAAGGACCTGGGCGGGCGTATGGGGCAACATCGATCGCGAGTTCCGCACGCAAAGGAGGCCACTTAATGTGGCCTCCGTCTTGCGCAGGACTGCCCGAGCAGGCGATGTTGCCCCATACGCCCGCCCAGGTCCGCCGGGATTACGACAGCTTGACGATCGGTGCGAAGCCCTTCATCAGCTTTTTGGTCTGGCCGGTCTTTTCGAACTGGACCTCGATCATGTCTCCAGCGACCGAGATCACGGTGCCCGTGCCAAAGGTCTTATGACTCACAGTATCGCCCGCAGCAAAGTCCTGCGACGCGCTGGCGCGATCGACCTTGCGCTCCACCGTCGGCGACACCTTAGATGATGGCTTTTTGGCTCGCGGCGCGCCCGAACCAAAGGTCGAGGCAACACGGCCGGCGTCGGGCGAAACCCCACGATGGCGCTCGGTGCCATAAGTGCTGCCGCCAAAGAAATCGTCGAAGCTCGATCCGCCGCGCGAAGCGGAACCGCCGGTCGAGCGCGTATGCGAACCGAACACCTTACCGCCATACATATCCGAGCCCATGCCCGAGCCAAACGTGCCGTGACGGTCGCCGCGCTTCTCCCAGCCCGTGCCCTCAAAACCGGCAGAACCGATACCGCTAAACTCGATATCCTCAAACGGAATCTCGTTGAGGAAGCGCGAGCGCGGGTTGGCAGAAGTCGAGCCGTAGGTGCGACGCGTGGCCGCATAGGTCAAGAACAGGCGCTTGCGAGCACGCGTAATGGCGACGTAGGCCAAGCGACGCTCCTCCTCGAGCTTGCCCGGATCGTCACTACCGCCAAAGTCGTGCACGTGCGGGAAGATGCCTTCCTCCATGCCGGCCACGAACACCGCGGGGAACTCCAGGCCCTTGGCGGAGTGAATGGTCATCATGGTGATGGCATGCGTCTCGCCGGCCAGGGAATCCAAGTCGGAGCGCAGGGCCAGCCACTCCATGAGCGCCGGCAGCGCCTTGCAGGTGAGCGGGCCGTAGGTGCGCTCGATCTCGTCGGCATGTACGGCACCCGCCGGCAGCCCTGTCGGCGCGGCATACGCGTTACCCGCGATGGCGGCGGCCAGGGCATCCTGCGGCGAGAGCGCCGGGGCGGCTAGGCTATCGAGCGGATTGGAGCCCGCGGCGTCACGAGCGCCGACAAGTGCCTCAAATGAGGATGCCGGAGCGGACGGCCCTGGCTCGGGCGCGGGCGCACTCACCACGACGGGCTCGGGTTCAGCGTCGGCAGGCACGTCGGCAACACCGGCCGCACGCAGCTCTTCCAAGCTCTCGAGCGTACCCTCGATATCCTCGTGCGTCTCCTCAAATTCCGCAGCGACGCCCAGGAATTCCTGGATGTTCTCAGCACGGCTCTCGGACTCCATGGTGCCCTCGGCGCGAAAGGCCTGCAGAAGCCCCGTCTTGTCGACAATCATCTCGACAACGTCCTTGAGCTCGCCGTCCATGCGCCGGCCCTCGCGCACCAGCGCCACAAAACTCGACAAGCCGTTGCGCACCTTGGCGCTAAACATGCCTGTCTCGGCCGTCGCAATCTCACAGGCTTGGAAGAACGAGCAGCGGTTGTCGCGTGCCAGCTGCTCAATCTTTTGAATCGAAGTGGAGCCGATGCCGCGACGCGGCGTGTTGATGACACGCTTGACGCTCATCTCGTCGGCCGGGTTCACGATCATCTTGAGGTAGGCCATGACGTCGCGGATCTCGGCACGGTCGAAAAATCGCGTGCCGCCCACGATCTTGTAGGGCACGCCCGCGCGCAGGAACATATCTTCGAGAATACGCGACTGGGCGTTGGTGCGATAGAACACAGCGATGTCGTCGTAGCTCATGCCCTTGGAGTGCAGCTTTTCAATCTCACCGGCAATCCAGCGGCCCTCGTCGCGCTCGTCGCTCGCCTGGAAGGCCTGGATCTTCTCGCCATCGCCCTCGGCCGTAAACAGGCGCTTGTCCTTGCGCTGCGAGTTGTGACGAACAACAGCATTGGCAGCGCTCAGAATGTGACCCGTGGAGCGATAGTTCTGCTCCAGCTTGACGGTCTTACAGTTTTTAAAGTCCTTCTCAAAGTCCAGGATGTTGGTGATGTCGGCGCCGCGCCAGCTATAAATGGACTGGTCATCGTCGCCTACGACCATGAGATTTTGGTATTTGGCGGCCAGCAGGTTGGCAATCTCGTACTGGACGTGGTTGGTGTCCTGATACTCGTCGACGCTAATGTAGCGGAAGCGCTCCTGGTACTTGTCGAGCACCTCGGGGCGGGTGCGCAACAGCTCAAGCGCGCGCACGAGCAGGTCGTCAAAGTCCATCGCGTTGGCGGCGCGCAGGCGGCGCTCCAGCTCCATATAGACCTGTGCGGCCTTTTTGTCGTTGGGGCTATCAGCACTCTTGAGCATGTCCTCGGGGCCGATCATGGCGTTTTTGGCCGAGCTGATCTTGCTGCGGATCATGTTGATGGGGAATTGCTTTTGCTCGATGCCGAGCGCCTGCATAATGTCACGCACCATGCGCTTGGAATCGTCGTCATCGTAGATGGTGAACTGACCGGTGTAGCCCAGCAGGTCAGCGTCCTCGCGCAGCATGCGCACGCACATGGCATGGAAGGTGCACACCCACATGCCGCGGGTGCCGCTGGGGATGAGTGCCGCCAGACGCTCGCGCATCTCGGCCGC
>RKAY01000131.1 GCA_014846205.1 Collinsella aerofaciens
TATGTCGACGTTGTCCCCGCGCCCAAGACCATCGACAGCATTAAGCTGCGCCTGGCCCGCGTGCACGCCATCTGCGGCGCCGACATCGAGCCCGACTTTATCGAGCGTTCGCTCACCCGTCTGGGCTGCACCGTCGAGCGCGACGGCGAGGACTTTATGGTCACCCCGCCGAGCTTCCGTCCCGACCTGCCGCGCGAGATTGACCTGATTGAGGAGGTCCTGCGCCTGTGGGGTATGGGCCGCGTGACGGCGACCATCCCGGCTGCCAAGAACCACATCGGCGGCCTGACCCGCGAGCAGAAGCTCACCCGCAAGGTCGGCGAGATTCTGCGCGCCTGCGGCCTCAACGAGACCACGACCTTTGGCTTTGCCGCCCCGGGCGACCTGGAGAAGATCGGCATGTCCACCGAAGGCCGCGGCTGCCCCGTGGTGCTCATGAATCCGCTGGTGGCCGAGCAGACCGAGATGCGTCGCTCGCTGTTGCCGGGCCTGCTGCAATCCGTGGCCTATAACGAGGCCCACGGCACGCCCAACGTGCACCTGTACGAGGTCGGCAGCCTGTTCCACGGTCGCGAGAACGCCAGCCTGCCCAAGGAGACCAAGTCCGTGGCGGGTGTGCTTTCGGGCCAGTGGAGCGAGCAGTCCTGGAACATGAAGTACCGCAAGCTGCGCTTCTTCTTTGGTAAGGGCATTGTCGAGGAGCTGCTCGCCCAGCTGCGCATCGAGAAGGTTCGCTTCCGTCCCGTCGAGGGCGAGGGCTACGCTTTCTTGCAGCCGGGTCGTGCGGCCGAGGTTCTGTCCGGCGGCACCGTGCTGGGCTGGGTCGGCGAGATTCACCCCGAGGCGCGCGAGGCGATGGGCATTGATGAGGTCGTCGTTGCCTTTGAGCTCGATCTGGACAAGTTGATCAAAGGCGCCCGCAATCAGGAGAACTACCGCGAGTTCTCGCAGTACCCGGCTGTCGAGCATGACCTTGCTATCGTGGTCGACAACGCCGTAACCTGCGAGGATCTTGAGCGCCGTATTACCAGCGCCGGCGGCAAGCTGCTCGAGGGCGTGCGCCTGTTCGACGTCTACCGCGATCCCATCCGCATCGGAGCGGGCAAGAAGTCCATGGCCTTTGCGCTCACGTATCGCTCGGACGACCACACGCTCACCAGTGAAGAGGTCGAGAAGGCGCACCAGAAGATCGTCACCAAGGTGTGCAAGGGCGTAAGCGGCGAGGTCCGCTCGTAATCTTTGCCGTTCGGAACCCGCCCCCTGCGGGGTTTTCACGGCAACGTCCTCGCCGCTTCGCGGCTGCGGGATGTTGCCTTAGAAAACCCCTCTCGGGGGCGGGTTCCTGCGTTAACCTTGTTGCGAGCGGACCGCACCTTCTTCCGGGTGACCGGAAAGTTGGGAGTGCATGGGCCCTTTATTGGGCGGTGTGTGGACCTGGGTTAATAACGTACGTATTGCAAGGGCGTGCTGCGTTGTAGGCGGTGCGCCTTTTTGTTAGTATGCAGAGTCGGTGTTACGGATTGCTGGAAACGTAACACGAAACGTTCTGATTGAGAGGGCTCATGCATATTCCCGATAATTATCTGTCCCCGCAGACCGATGCCGTTATGGCGGTGGCGATGGTGCCCGTATGGGTTCACTGCATCAAAAAGGTGCGCGCCACGCTCGATCGCGAGCATATGGCGTTCCTGGGCATTTGCGCCGCGTTCTCCTTTTTGCTCATGATGTTTAACGTGCCGCTGCCCGGCGGCACCACTGGCCACGCCGTTGGCGGCGCGCTCATTGCGCTGCTGCTGGGCCCCGAGGCCGCGGCCATTGCAGTCTCGGTTGCGCTGGCGCTGCAGGCGCTGCTGTTTGGCGACGGCGGCGTTCTGTCGTTTGGCGCCAACTGCTTTAACATGGCCTTTGTGCTGCCGTTTACCGCTGCTATCGTGTTCCGTGCGCTCAACAGCCGTCTGCACGACAAGAGCTGGGGCACCTCGGTTTCTGCCATCGTGAGCGGTTGGGTCGGCCTGTGCCTGGCGGCCCTGTGCGCGGCAATCGAGTTTGGTATTCAGCCGATGCTCTTCACCAACGCTTCAGGCGCTCCGCTGTACTGCCCCTTCCCGCTGTCCGTGGCTATTCCGGCCATGTTGATCCCGCATATGCTGGTTGCCGGCGTGATCGAAGGCGTGGCAACGGCCGCCATCTACGGCTTCATTAAGAAGACGGCGCCGAGCATTATCGTCGGCCCCGAGGCCGCCGATGGCCAGCTTGCCGCCGATGGTACCGCCAAGAAGACTTCCCTGATCCCTACGCTCATTCTGGTCGCCGTGCTTGTCGTGGCTACGCCGCTCGGCTTGCTTGCCACCGGTGACGCCTGGGGTGAGTGGGACGCCGAGGGCGCCGCGACCGCCGTTCAGGAGGCTGGCGACGACAGCCTGCAGGCTTCGGTCGGCCTCGATACCCCGACCTTTGCCGATGCTCTGCCTACGGGTGATTACCTGCAGGCCTATTCCGAGGAACAGGGTCTTGGCTTTGCCGGCCAGGCTGCCATGTATATCCTGTCCGGCGTGATTGGCGTGGCGGTGCTCACCATCGCATTTCGTCTGATCTCGCTGACGGTTAAGGAAAGCGGTGCTCATGGCAATAGCCGAGCTGCCTAGCTGGCTCGCGGTCGAGCAGCGTTACGAGCCCGCGGGGGCTCGACATCGTGTGATGCAAAAGAACGTCCTGCACCTGGCGAGCCTGCTTGAGCGGGTTCGCCTGGGCGGCGGCGCACACAAGGGCGGGTCGATAATCGACCGCGCCCTTTCTTCCGTTTCGGCCCCGGTGCGTTTGGTAGGGATGTTCGTTTGCGTTCTGTGCGTGTGCCTGACGCAGAGCCCGCTGTACCTCATGTTGATGGCGGCTATCGCGCTGGTGCTCGTTGCCGTGCGCCCCGTACGCGGGCTGCGGGCAACCTTTGTGCCGGCGCTTGGCGCTGCGGGGCTCGCGGTGGTTCTGGCACTGCCTGCCCTGCTGCTGGGCGCGTCTGCCACGGGTGCCATGCTCAAGATCGCGCTCAAGACGTTTATTAATGTGTCGCTGGTGCTGGGTGTTTCGTGGACCCTCACGTGGAGCCGCATGTCGGCGGCGCTCAAGATGCTACATCTACCCGACGAAGTTATCTTTACGTTTGATATGGCGCTCAAGCACATCGAGGTGCTGGGTCGCACGGCGCACAATCTGTGCGAATCGGTCATGCTGCGCAGCGTTGGCCGTGCGCCTGAGGGATTTTCGCGTACCGATTCGATCGCGGGTATCATGGGCATGACCTTTATCAAGGCGATGGAATGCAGCCGCGCGATGGACGAGGCTATGCTTTGCCGCGGCTTTGCCGGTGCGTATCCGGCTCCCGCGCGCGCCAGGTTTGGCTGGCGCGATGCGGTCTATGCGGCCGGCGTGGCGCTGCTGGCAGTATTGTGCGCTGTGCTGTAGGCGCTGCTGGTTCCGGCTGGGGATGCAAATAGGGAAGGGCGACGTTTTGACGATCGATATGGATAGTGCGGCGGGCACGAACGGTGCTGCTAACGCCGAGGCCACGCCGCTCATCGAGTTTCGCGACGTAGTGTTTTCCTATGCGGGGCATACGGTTGTCGACGGTGTGTCGCTGCAGGTCGATCGTGGTGAACTCGTTGCCCTGCTCGGCCCCAACGGCTGCGGCAAGACCACGATCATGCGGCTCATCAATGGCCTTGAGCTCGCGGATGTCGGCACGTATCTGTTTGATGGACGCGTGGTTGACGCAGCGTATCTCAAGGATTCCGCGATGGCCCAGCGGTTCCATCAGCGCGTGGGCTTTGTGTTCCAGAACGCCGATGCGCAACTCTTTTGCGCCACGGTCGGCGAGGAAGTCGCGTTTGGCCCCGCCCAGATGGGACTTCCGGCAGACGAGCTCGACCGCCGCGTGCGCGATGCCATGGAGCTGTTTCAAGTAGCCGACCTGGTCGATGCCTCGCCCTATCAGCTCTCGGGCGGGCAAAAGAAGCGCGTTGCGCTGGCTGCGGTGGTGTCGATGAACCCGGATATCTTGGTCCTCGACGAGCCTACCAATGGGCTCGACGAGGATTCATGCGACATCGTGGTCAACTTCTTGCTGGCCTACGTTGCTGCTGGTAAGACGGTTTTGATGAGCACGCATCACCAGGATTTGGTGCGACGCCTGGGGGCCCGTGCAATCTATATCGATCGATATCACCATGTGGTCGAGGCGCCCGTGCCGTCGTATGGAACCGAAAGCGGTGCTACAGAATAGTTGCTGCGTAGAGCGTGCGTAGCCGCCCGCGCGGCTTTGCCGTGATGGTATAGTTATCCAGGTTTTTTATGGGGGTGGCTATGCCAAGTTGGAACATTCATATCGCTCAAACGGAGCGCTTGCTGGCGCGTGCTGGCGTGCTTGCCGATAGCGTTCGTGACCGCAATGCCTTCTTGTTTGGCTGCGTGGTTCCGGACATTTTTGTGGGCTACATGGTTCCCGGTATCGCTGATCCCATTCCGTATCGCATTACGCACTTTGCAAAGCCCGAGCCTATCCCTAAGCCGCGCGAGCACGAGTTCTGGGATACCTATGTGGCGCCGCTGCTTAAAGGCGTACCCGCGGGCGAACCCGCTGAGGCTACCTCGATTGTCGAGGAGCGCGAGCGACTGAATCGCGTGCACTATCCCCAGCGCTACAGGGATGCTGAGCCGGTTATCGGTCCCGGCGCTCGTGAGTTCTCGCTTGCGTCCGAGGACGTGGCGCAGTCGTTGCTCGATTTGACGCTGGGCGTCTGGTCGCATTTGGTGGCCGATACCGTATGGAATACGCGCGTGAATCAGTACCTGGAGGCGCACGGCGGCAAGCCGTGCGAGGAATTCCGCATTAAAAAGCAAGGCGACTTTGACTGGTTTGGCAAGACGCTCGGCATTGCTTCGATTCCGCGCGCGACCGATCGCCTGTATACTGCGGCGACGCGTTTTGGGCAGTATCCCATTCAGAAGGAGTATGTGCTCAAGACCATCGGCGTTATGCACGAGATCGTGCGCGAAAACCCCGGTGAGCCCGATCATCCGCCATACCGCCTACTGACCGAGGAGTTCTTCGACGCAACGTTTACCGAGGTCATCGAGCTGACCGAGGTGGGCTTTGCGGCTCGCGTTGCCGCTTCTGACGTCCCCGCAGCCCCTCTGATCACTAGCTGCTAGCCGACGACTTGACGGTGAACAGTTCATCCCAATTGACCAACAGTTCCCGTCGCAGGGCATCTTCGATGGTGCACTCAGTATCGGAAAGGCTCGCGACTGATCACAAATTGATGAAGCGGCATACGAAGAAGGTTTAAAAAAGGGCCCGGAAGGCAAAGCCTTCCGGGCCCTTGCAATGCAAATCTGCTTGCAAGTGCGATTTAGCGCACCTGAGCGACGTAAGCGACGTTGGTCGAGGAGACCTTGTCCTCGAGCTGGACGCTCATGCGGGGATCGCCGGCGGTGGCGACGGTCAGATCGCCGGCCTCGACGTAGCCGAGCTCCTTAGCGGTCTCGATCGCCTTGACGATCGTGCCGTTGACGGTGCCCTGGGTAATCTCGGCCTGGTGCGGGATAACGCCCCAGTACATGATCATCTGCTGGACGGCCCACTCGTGGCGGGAGAACGCGCAGATCGGCATGTTGGGACGGAAGTGCGAGATTAAGCGAGCGGTACGACCGGTGGTCGTCGGCACGGTGATGCACTTGGCGCCAACGGTGGTAGCCATGTTCACAGCGGACATACCCACAACGTTGTTGACGACGCGGGTGCCGTGAGCATCGGCCGGAACCTCGAGCGGAGCGTGAGCCGGGAGGTACTTCTCGGTCTCGAGAGCAATGCTGGCCTGCATCTTAACGGCCTCGACCGGGTACTTACCGGCAGCGGACTCGCCAGAGAGCATAACGGCGTCGGTGCCGTCGTAGATGGCGTTAGCAACGTCGGCAACCTCGGCGCGCGTTGGGCGCGGGTTCTGCTGCATGGAGTCGAGCATCTGCGTAGCGGTGATGACGGGCTTGTAAGCCGCGTTGCACTTGGCGATGATCTCCTTCTGGATGTGAGGAACGAGCTCGGGCTTGATCTCGATGCCCAGGTCGCCACGGGCGACCATGATGCCGTCGGAAGCCTCGAGAATCTCGTCAAAGTTCTCGACGCCCAGGGCGCACTCGATCTTCGGGGAGGTCGTCACGTGCTCGCCACCGTTCTCGCGGCAAAGCTCGCGGATGCCGCGGACGGACTCGCCGTCACGGATGAAGGAAGCGGCGATGTAGTCGATGTTCTCGGTCAGGCCAAAGAGGATGTCCTGACGATCGCGCTCGGTGATGGCGGGCAGCGAGATGTTGACGTTGGGCATGTTGACGCCCTTGCGCTCGCCGATCAGGCCGTCGTTCTTAACGACGCAGGTCATGTCCTGGCCGCTGACGGACTCGACCTCGAGGGCAACCAGGCCGTCATCGATCAGGATGAGGGAGCCCTTCTCGACCTCGGAGGGCAGAGCCAGGTAGTCGAGGGAGATGTGCTCAGCGGTGCCGTGGAAATCCTCGGTCGTGGGCTGAGCGGTGACGACGATCTTGTCGCCGGTCTTGACGGCAACCTTCTTGCCGTCGACCAGAAGGCCGGTGCGGACCTCGGGGCCCTTGGTGTCGAGCAGGATGCCGACGGGCAGACCGAGCTCCTTGGAAATACGACGGACGCGCTCGATGCGACCGTGGTGCTCGTCGTAGGATCCGTGCGAGAAGTTAAAACGGGCGACGTTCATGCCCGCCTTGATCATCTCGCGGATGGTCTCGTCGCTATCGCAGGCGGGACCCATGGTGCATACAATCTTAGTGCGCTTGTACATTCAGACCTCCATCTGACATCGTCTTGCGCTGATAGATAAACCATAAGAAATAAAACCGAGATGATTATAACGAAATGCCGACCGAATACCCCAAAAAATCGACCGTATGCCGAATTAGAAGTTCATTTTTTGCGGAAAAACGGTATATGCAAAAACTTTACCAACCGTTCTAACCGCTGCTATCTGGGCGATATTTTAGTTCGATGATGCGCCGAAGAAAAAACGTTTTATCAATCTTGAGCATCACACCGTCTGCACCGTTGCGTCTGTGCCGTGTTTCCAGATGGAATGTTTTGGCTAGACGCGTCGCTTTGGGGTACCATAGCTCCACTATCAACTGCCGCTCAGCACGGCAGCCTTGATGAGCCCTTGCCCTTCTCCTGGGAATTATGATCGGGCATCAATCTGCTGAGTGGCCCGAATCCCAGGAGGGGACTCTATATGCAAAAGGAATACCTGTCCGCCGCGGCGGAGGTGCTCAGCGACCAGGGTGTCGATGAGAACCTCGGCCTGAGCACAGGCGAGGCGTCGTCGCGCCTTGCCAAGACAGGCCCTAACAAGCTTGAGGAAGCCGAGAAGACACCGCTGTGGAAGCGCTTCTTTGAGCAGATGGCAGACCCCATGGTCATCATGCTGATCGCGGCCGCGGTTATCAGCGCGCTTACGGGCATGGTCAAGGGCGAGGCGGACTTTGCCGATGTCGCCATCATCATGTTCGTCGTTATCGTCAACTCGGTGCTGGGCGTGGTCCAGGAGGCTAAAAGCGAGGAGGCTCTCGAGGCCCTGCAGGAGATGAGCGCGGCGCAGTCCAAGGTGCTGCGCGACGGCAAGCTCGTGCACCTGCCGAGTGCCGAGCTCGTGCCCGGCGACGTGATCATGCTCGAGGCGGGCGACTCAGTCCCGGCTGACTGCCGCGTGCTCGAGAGCGCCACGATGAAGATCGAAGAGGCCGCACTCACTGGCGAGTCCGTGCCGGTCGAGAAGCACGCCAACGTGATCGAGCTCGCCAGCGGCACCGACGACGTGCCGCTCGGCGACCGCAAGAACATGTGCTACATGGGTTCCACCGTGGTGTACGGTCGCGGTCGCGCCGTCGTGGTCGGCACCGGTATGAACACCGAGATGGGCAAGATCGCCGGCGCTCTTGCCGAGGCCAAGGAAGAGCTCACGCCGTTGCAGGTGAAGCTCGCCGAGCTCAGCCGCATCCTTACCATTATGGTTATCGTCATCTGCGTCGTGATCTTTGGCGTCGACATCGTCCGCCACGGCGTGGGCAACGTCCTTACCGACCCGACCGCCTTGCTCGACACCTTTATGGTCGCCGTCTCGCTCGCCGTCGCCGCCATCCCCGAGGGCTTGGTTGCCGTCGTGACTATCGTCCTTTCGCTCGGCGTGACCAAGATGGCCAAGCGCCAGGCGATCATCCGCAAGCTTTCTGCTGTTGAGACACTCGGCTGCACGCAGACCATCTGCTCGGACAAGACCGGCACGCTTACCCAGAACAAGATGACCGTCGTCAAGCACGAGCTCGCTGCGCCCAAGGAGAAGTTCCTGGCCGGCATGGCGCTGTGCTCCGATGCCCAGTGGGATGAGGAGCTGGACGAGGCCGTGGGCGAGCCGACCGAGTGTGCACTCGTCAATGATGCCGGCAAGGCTGGTCTTACTGGCCTGACTGCCGAGCACCCGCGCGTGGGCGAGGCCCCGTTCGACTCGGGCCGTAAGATGATGTCCGTGGTCGTCGAGACCCTGGACGGCGAGTACGAGCAGTACACCAAGGGCGCGCCCGACGTGGTGATTGGCCTGTGCACCCACATCTATGATGGTGAGAAGATCGTTCCGCTGACTGAGGAGCGCCGCGCCGAGCTCGTGGCAGCCAACAAGGCCATGGCCGACGAGGCCCTGCGCGTGCTGGCGCTGGCGAGCCGCACCTACACCGAGGTTCCCGCCGACTGCAGCCCCGCTGCGCTCGAGCATGACCTGGTCTTCTGCGGCCTGTCCGGCATGATCGACCCGGTCCGTCCCGAGGTGGCCGACGCTATCCGCGAGGCGCACGACGCCGGCATCCGCACCGTCATGATTACAGGCGACCACATCGACACCGCCGTGGCCATCGCCAAGCAGCTGGGCATCGTCGCCGATCGCAGCCAGGCCATTACCGGTGCCGACCTCGATCGCATGAGCGACGAGGAGCTCGACGCGCACATCGAGGATTACGGCGTATACGCCCGTGTCCAGCCTGAGCACAAGACCCGCATCGTCGAGGCTTGGAAGTCGCGCGACCAGATCGTTGCCATGACGGGCGACGGCGTCAACGACGCCCCGTCCATCAAGCGCGCCGACATCGGCGTGGGCATGGGCATCACCGGCACCGACGTTACCAAAAACGTCGCTGATATGGTGCTCGCCGACGATAACTTCGCCACCATCATCGGTGCCTGCGAAGAGGGCCGTCGCATCTACGACAACATCCGCAAGGTCATCCAGTTCCTGCTTTCGGCCAACCTTGCCGAGGTCTTCTCGGTGTTTATCGCCACGCTCATCGGCTTTACCATCTTCCAGCCGGTGCAGCTGCTGTGGGTGAACCTGGTCACCGACTGCTTCCCCGCGCTCGCGCTGGGCATGGAGGATGCCGAGGGCGACATCATGAAGCGCAAGCCGCGCAACGCCAAGGACGGCGTCTTTGCCGGTCACATGGGCCTGGACTGCGTTGTCCAGGGCCTGATCATCACCGTGCTGGTGCTGGCGAGCTTCTTTGTGGGCGTGTACTTTGACATGGGCTACATCCACATCGCCGATATGATTGCCGGCAATGCCGACGAGGAAGGCGTGATGATGGCGTTCATCACGCTCAACATGGTCGAGATTTTCCACTGCTTCAATATGCGCAGCCGTCGTGCGTCGCTGTTTAGCATGAAGAAGCAGAACAAGTGGCTTTGGGCTTCGGCTGCGCTGGCGCTGGTGCTGACGGTTATCGTGACCGTGCAGCCGACGCTTGCCGAGATGTTCTTTGGCCCCGTGACGCTTGAGCTCAAGGGCGTTGTCGCCGCACTGGGCCTGGCCTTCCTGATCATTCCGCTGATGGAGATCTACAAGGCGATCATGCGCGCTGTGGAGAAAGAGTAGCGTACTCGTCCGGGCCCGCCCCACGCCCTTTCTCCCTCACTGGTCCTCGCGCTTCGCGCTGCGGAATCGTTCGGGAGAAAGGGCTTCCGGGGCGGGCCCTGCGGTATCCTTGCTGGCTTTTCTCCCGCGCGGATGATAAAGGGCTGAGGGAAAGTTTGTGAGCTGGTCGGGCTTTGCCCGGCCAGCTCTTTTTGATTTAAAATACCTGCTCAGTTGTGATTTTGGGTGCTGGGAGGCGTTTGTGGCTAAGGCTAAGGCGAAGGCGAAGAAAAAGACGACGGGGGCGCGGGCTAAGCGCGATCGTCGTCGGAAGCTCGCGACCGAGGCTCCCGCATCTGCTGAGGAGTTGCTGGCGAGTGTGCCGGGGCTTGACGCGCTGCAGGATGTTCCGGCGTTCGATGACCTGCCGGTCGATGCGGCTCAGCAGGCTGCATTTGACGACTTTTGCGCACAGGCCGAGGAGCCCGAGCAGATGCAGCTCGGTGCCGTGGTGCGCCTGGACCGCGGGTTTCCGTTGGTGGCGACTGCCGATGATACGTTTCGTGCCGAGCATGCCGTAGGGTTTGCCAAGTCGCGTGGCGAGGACGAGGTCTTGCTGCCTGCCGTGGGCGACCGCGTGGCGGTTCGCCGTGCTCCCGGGCACGACATGGGCGTCATCGAGTGCGTACTACCGCGCCGTACGAGCTTTGAGCGTTGGCGTGGCCGTGCCCGCGGTGAGCGCCAGGTGCTCTGCTCCAACGTTGACAGCGTGCTGATCGTGCAGGCGCTCGGCGCCGGCGAGGTGCTGCTCGATCGCGTGGCGCGCTCACTGGTGTTGGCGCTCGATTGCGATGCCGAGCCGGTGGTGGTGCTCACCAAGGCCGACCGCTGCGAGGTCGATGAGCTCGAACGCGATCTGGACCGCGTGCGCCGTCTGGTTGGTCCGGGCGTGCGCGTGATCGTGACGTCTTCTGCTGATGGCCTCGGCCTGGACGAGGTGCGCGCCTGCGTGCCGGCTGGGGGCTGTGCCATGATCCTGGGCGAGTCGGGCGCCGGCAAGTCGACGCTGCTCAACGCGCTGCTGGGCCACGATGCGCTGGCCACTGGCGGCGTGCGCGAGCGTGATGACCAGGGCCGCCACACCACGGTTGCGCGCGTGATGGTGGCGCTGCCGGGCGACGCCGGCGTGATCGCCGATGCCCCGGGCCTGCGCAGCCTGCCGCTTGTGGGACATGAGCGGGGTCTGGCGCGCGCCTTCCCCGAGATCGTCGAGGCGTCGCGTGCGTGCCGGTTTGGCGATTGCACGCACACCCATGAGCCGGGTTGCGCCGTTCGCGAGGCCGAGGACGCGGGGCAGATCGACAGCCTGCGCCTGGAGACGTTCCAAAACCTGGCGTCATCCATGCGCGTGAGTGCCCAAATGCTCGATCCCGATGTTCATCTGTAATTGATTTTTCCTATGACAGCCGTCTTCCAAATGTTC
>RKAY01000073.1 GCA_014846205.1 Collinsella aerofaciens
AGCACCGGAGCCACGAGGAACTCGGACTGGCCGACCGCGCTCGAGAGACGCTGCACGCCGAGGTCGATGAGGCCGGCGCGCTTGATGAGGCCCATGCAGGCGCCAACCATGAAGGTGAGGACGACGATGCCGGCGGCACGTTCAAAGCCGAACGGAATGGCCGTAATGATCTCAAGCCAGCCGGCAGGATTCTGCGCGACGGCATGATAGGTGTTGGCTACGACGAGGTTCTGTACGCCGTGCGCAGTTTCAACGACCTGGCGATCGTACTGGCCGGCAGGAACTACGTACGTGAGCACTGCCATGAGAAGAATGAAGAGCCCGAGAATAATGTAGATGTCGGGCATCTTGAAGCCCTTCTTTCCGGAGCCGAAATCTCGCGGCGAGCGGATTGAGAGCGGGGCTTTGTTTGGAGCTGTTGGTCTGGGCAAGGACGTTACATTCGGTTGCGATGCGCGTGATGCAGCCGGCTTTGTTCCAGTGGGTGTTACCCGTTCGCATAGTGCAGGACTCGTCGGTGGCGCAGGGGGTGCGCTGCCGCGGGTAGTTGCAGCAGAGTTTCCTGCTGACGACTTCCATGAGGGGTGTGGCCGGAGTAGATGTACTTGGTGATTTCGCGGCTCTCTGCTCCAGAATATTTATCTTGTTCATGATGACGAGGGTCGCGCCAAAGGGACGTTGTCGTATTCGCGGTCCCGACGGGGGACTTTATTCGCGCTGCGGAGGAACTTCACGTCCTTCCTCGTAGGTGAGCTTTGTGAAACTTGATTCCTCCCGGCAGGACTTGTTCTTGTCTGACAAGGTGCTATTTTCTGTTGTGGCTAGACTTGGCCGTTTACCCCAAACGACGAAAAGAGGGCATGTATTTCGGCAGGGGGTGTTTGCCTTGGCGCACATCTCAAAAGCTCCTTTCACGCGTCGTCTTACGTGTGGCTATAAGCAGGAAAGGGGCTCGTCTACTCACTATTTCAAATTATTAATTTATCAGTTGCTGAGTGAATGCTAATCGTTAACTAATGGCACTATCTACATGTCGGAGAAAAACTCTTCAAAGGTAATTCCAAACCCTTCAACGATTTTCGTTAAAGTGTCGACCCCAAAGTTTCGATTGCCCATTTCGATATCAGCTAAATAACTGCGGTTGAGATTAATCATGGTTGCAAAACGGCTTTGCGTGATGCCCTGGATATGCCGGAGGGCTTTAACGCGTAGCCCAATTTTGTTTCTGATATCAGTCTTTTCCATTTACCTAGCGTATGGAGCACGCTAGACTTACCTGTATGCTATCAGAAACATTCTTGGCTAATTTTATGACCGGGAAGGGGAGTGCAAAGTGAAACAGGAAGCGCAAAAAGTGAAATACTCCATTAGCATTTTTGTGCACATTGCGGGGATATTATCAGTGCTGTACTTTGCCTTTCAGTTGAATATGGACTCCGATGCAAGAGAGCTATTTGCTACTGCGTTGTGGGCCAGCAATTCAACCCTTGATGCTGAAGCCCAAGGTATATGGGCTGTAATTAGCTATCTGATTTTTAATGGCTTGCCTATTGTGCTTCCTCTGCTCTTAGTTGGCATTTGTCCGCTCTCGCATCTCTGGTCTACAGCACAAGTGTTGTTATTTATTATCCAATGGTTCATTACTCTGACCTGCAACGTGTCTGTGGAACCAGGGGTTATGTGCCGATATGCTGGCTGGTTTCTTTATATTCCCATAGGGATAGGAGAGTTTCTTCCGACATCCTTTGTCATGAATGTCGTTAAACTGATGATTGTTTTGGTTTTCTGGGGAATGGTGATGTCTGCCGTTGCGGATCCTGCTGGTTACTTTGAAGGTGCCTTTTCGTCCTCTTCTAGCTCCACTCGCAGGTTTGGTGGTGGAGATATTCAAGATGACCTTGATCGCATTGAGCAGAGATCACGGCACAAGCAAGTCATGGACGAGCTAAACAGTATTCATACCGATGCGTTAAATGGAAGGTTCCGAGAATAGTTTTTGGGCAGGGGAGGAGAGCGAAATGTCACCTCCCCTTATTCGTCTCTCATTTCACGTCACCTTGGCGCAAATGCGGCTCGCTCGCTGTTAGTGACTGACATCGAGTGCCCCGTTGTCGAAACGCGTCAACAAGAAAGGCCCGGCTCCGTTGTGTGGCGGAGTCGGGCCTTGTTCCATTTGCCCAGATAAAACCTGCCAAAATAAACCTGTCCCTTTTTGGCAGGTTAGCGGAGCTTGCTGGTCTCGAAGTACTTGGGATATTGGTCCAGGACCTCGGTCTGGTTGCGGAACATCATATGCAGGTGCTTGCTGACCAAAAAGCTCGCCTCGATAGGATCGCGGCCGGCGATGGCGCGGCGGATCTGTTTGTGCTCGTTAACAGTCTCCTGATTGTCGAGCGTCTGCGTGGCGGCACGCAGCCAGCGGAAGCGCTCCAGGTCGGCATTGGTCTCTTCGAGCCATGACCACACGGTGCTGCGGCACGCGATGCTAAAGATCATGCGGTGCATGAGGTTGTCGCTCAAAAAGAAGCCGATGCGATCCTCTTCGGCCATGGCCTTTTCCTGTAGCGCGATGGCGCGGTCGAGCTGCTCGATACCGGCCGAGGTGGCGCGGGCGCAGCACTCCACGATCACCTGCTTTTCCAGGTGCTCGCGAATATAGCAGGCGCTTTCGGCAAGGGTGAGGTTGATGGGTGAGACGTAGGTGCCGCTCTGGGGCACGGTACGCACCAGGCCTTCTTGCGCCAGACGCACCAGCGCCTCGCGCACAGGGGTGCGCCCCATATCCAGGTCGTCGCAAAGCTGCTTGACGCCTAGCTTTTCGCCCGGCTTGTAGTCTAGGTAGACGATTTTGCGTCGAATGGTGTGGTAGGACTGGTCCTGTAGGCTCGTTTCCTGCTCGCCGACGTGCATCGATTCTTCCATAGTGCCTCGCAACCGTTCTATCACACTGATATGTCAGCTGTTAATTATGCCGCGAATCAGCTTTCCGCGGTGGGTGATTCGGCTGTTGCCTGAGAACTATTGCGGCGGCTTAGTCTTTTTTTGCACAAGGCTGTGCTCAATGTTGCCGTATCATAAACCGTCGCAAACGTGAAATAGAAAGAAGGAACCCCATATGCAACTGGCGAAGATCGTACGCGAGCGCTGGAAGGGTGTCTTGTTCTGCCTGATCATCGCTGTCCCCGCGACGTTGCTCGGCAAACAAATTGAGGTGGTCGGTGGGCCGGTATTTGCCATCCTCTTTGGCATGGTCCTGGCACTCGTCTTTCCCAAGAATCGTCGCGAACAGCTCGCCGCCGGCGTCACCTATACGTCCAAAAAAGTCTTGCAGTACGCGGTTATCCTGCTTGGCTTTGGCATGAACCTCTCCCAGATTCTGTCCAAGGGCGCCCAGTCGCTGCCGATTATCGTGGCGACGATCTCGACCTCGCTTGTCATCGCCTTCGTGCTCTGCCGCGTTATGAACGTGCCGAGTAAGATCGCGACGCTTGTGGGTGTGGGTTCGTCGATTTGCGGCGGTTCTGCCATCGCCGCGACCGCACCCGTCATCGATGCCGACGATCGCGAAATTGCCCAGGCTATTTCGGTCATCTTCCTGTTTAACGTTATCGCGGCGCTCGTGTTTCCGACGCTCGGCGGCATGCTCGGGCTGACCAACGAGGGCTTTGGCCTGTTTGCCGGCACCGCCATCAACGACACCTCGTCCGTAACGGCTGCGGCGAGCGCTTGGGACAGCATGCATCCCGGCGCCAATGTGCTCGAGAGCGCTACGGTGGTCAAGCTCACCAGGACGCTGGCCATTATTCCCATCACGTTGGTCCTCGCATGCTGGCAGATGCATCTGGCGCGCAAGGCCGGCGGCGACGCCAAAAGCACGTTCTCGCTTAAACGCGCGTTTCCCATGTTTGTACTGTTCTTTGTGCTGGCGAGCGTGATCACCACGATGCTTCAGCTTCCCGCGTCCTTTACGGCGCCCATCAAGGAACTGTCGAAGTTCTTTATTGTGATGGCCATGGCGGCTATTGGTTTTAATACCGATATCGTCGAGCTGGTCAAAAAGGGCGGCAAGCCCATCGCATTGGGCTTTTGCTGCTGGATTGGCATTGCGTGCATGAGTTTGGGAATGCAGCACGTGCTGGGAATCTGGTAGAGAAGTAGCTTATTTTCGTGCTAGTTGCTGGTGAGCGCATACTTGCGGTGGAGCGATAGGAGCTCTTGCGGGTATGGCTTGTCCGCAGGTTAATAGGTCCCGAAGAGCTCTTATCGCCCCGCCAGGATGGCGATGCGGGGCAATTCATATATTCGCAAGAAGGCGCCGCAGGCCCTATAGTGTTTGGTGAACATTATCGTTCAATTTTGAAACACTTGAGATGCCAAGCCACAGATAAGGGTCGTGGCTGGAGACGGGGCGAACCATGGACAGCGATGTCAAGCTGCAGATTCTGATCGAGGCATTGTCCGCAGCCGGAGCATCGGCGCTGGCAATTGACGAGCGCGGTGGCGTTGTGATCTCGACCATGAGTGACGCGGCTCTCGAGCGGGATGTCGCCGCTTTTGTTTCCGAGCGTCTCGCTCGCGTGGGCGATGGGGCGCGCTTGGTAATGGGCCACGAGGGCATGCGGTTGAGCTTGACGGTGCGCCCGACGGCCAGGGAGCATGGGGCGCTTTGGGCGGTCGTGGCGCGTGAGGTGCGCGCCGCTGCCGCGCATGCGGGCATCGAGTGGCTCAATGCCGACGAAGTCGAGGCTCTCTACGAGTCGAGCGCGTACGGCATCGTCGAAGACGCAGCGGCGGTCGCTGCCCCCGTACGGGAGAGCTACGCGCGCGGGGTGCCTCTTATGCTCGAGGGCGAGCTGGGCGCGGGGCAGGATCAGATTGCAAAACGTTTGTACCTGGATGGTCCCTATGCCGATCAGCCCTTTGTGTCCGTTGCGCTCGATGAGCTTACGGATCGCGGCTGGCGCCATCTGCTCAAAAGTTCCGAATCGCCGCTATTCCAAACGGGGCTGACGCTTTGCATGGGCGGCTGGCATGCCGTCGGGCCCCAGCGCCTGCGCGAGCTCGTGTCCGCAATGATCGACACGGCGCTCGCAACTCGTTGCCATGTGGTGTTGACGGCAGACGATATGCCGGGCGGCGGCGAAAGCGACCAGGCCGCCTTTGTGACCGAGCGCTTGGCTTGCGCGGTAAGTGTGGCACCGGCGATTGTCGAGCAAGGCGATGCGTCGGAAAAGGTTGCGCGCTATCTGGAGTATCTGGCAGATATGTTTGAGACGGCAACACCTGCCTTGTCGTCCGCGGCGGCAAAGACACTTGATGCCTATCGATGGCCCCGCAACTATCTACAGCTGCGCGAGGCTTCGGAACGACTTTATATATTAGTGGGGGCGGGTACGGTAGAGCGTGCCGTGGCAGAAGAGGTACTTGCCCAGGAGGACGTTATCAAGACCGCGACCTTCGGCGCCCCGACGCTCGAAAGCGATTTGTATATCTTGCGGCCTCTGGTCGATACCGAGCGCGATATCGCGCGGTTGGTCGTAGGTCACCTTCACGGCAACAGGACCCGCGCTGCCGAAGTGCTAGGCATAAGCCGTACGACCCTGTGGCGCCTGCTGAAGGACGACGACCGTTAAGCGAGGTGCCCGTGACCGCGTGCGGTACGTGTGCTACAGTCCAAAGCAGCATTGTTTCGATTCTGTTACGGCGTGCGGGGGCGTATGGCGGAGACTTCAAAAACAAATCGGGCTCGAAAGCCCGCGGCACCGGCCAACCGTCGCACGACTTCGCGGACATGGGGCAAAAGCGCCTCGGGCTTCGACGGCTCGTTCAAACGCACTAAATATGGTTATCCTTCGGCAAGCGCTCGCTTGGCCATGCAGGCCGAATCGTCGCTGTGGGGCCGTAAGCGTGTGGTGGGGTCAAAGCTCAAGCACGATGGAACGCTCGGCTACATTAGCCGTGGCGCTGCTCGCCGTAGCGGCCTCAATCCCGCAGGCTGGCATCGCTATGTTCCGATCGCGGTCGTTGTTGTGGTGATTGTCATTGCGCTCGCGGCGCTTGGTTACGCCGGCGGCGGGGCCAATCTGGACGCAATGTTTAAGTCGCCCGAGCTCGCGCATGCAGGCACAGAAGTTGTCGAGGGCGTTCAGACCCAGACGGGCGTCGCGCCCCAGCGCGGTATCGTTGCGGCTGCCTCTACCATCGCCGATGCGCAAAAGGACGAGGGCGAACAAGACGACGGCGCCGAAACGACTCACACGAACGAAACGACGACAACTCCATCGGCAAGATAAGTTGCGAGTGGCGCTCGCGCAGCGTCAGCGGGTCCGCCGTTCGTTAGAACGGCGGAACTAATTACCTTACATACACCACATTGTCGCGGCGCGGCTTTGCCTCGGGAAGCGTGCCCTCGGCATAGCCCAGAATGCAGTGACCGACGCCCCGTAGGCTACCGTCGGCTGGCAGACCCCAGCTGGCCAGCAACTCCAGGCCCTCGGGCGAGTCGAAGACCTCGTGCGCGCGGTGGATCCAGCACGAATCGACACCCAGCGCATAAGCCGCGTTGAGCAGGTTGCCCATGGCAAGCGAGCCGTCTTCCAGATGCGTAGGCACGCTGCGGTCGACGAGCACTACCACAACGGTCTTGGCCCCGTAGAAGGGATTGCCATCGCTGCCCATAACCTGGGCGTTGAGCTGCGAGAGGCGCTCGACGGTCGCGGGGTCGGTAACGGCGACAAACGTCACCGGCTGGCGCCCCATGCCGCTCGGTGCATACTGGCCGGCTTCGATAATGCGTGCGAGCTTCTCGGCCTCGACAGGGCGGTCGCTGTATTTGCGGCAGCTGCGGCGGTGGATGAGCGCTTCGATGGTCTCCATGGGTTCTCCTAGCGATGACGTTGCAGATGCTCCGTTCTTACCCGTCGTGCCGTAGCCGTAATCGCGCAGAGGGCCCCAAACAGCAATAGCCACCAATCGGAAAAGTCGGCTTGCATAAAACTGCAGCCAGAATGTGATAAACCAGTGGCATGGTTAAACGTTTTATCCCGTCTACCCTGCGGTTTTTAACCACTTGCCTAAATGATGCCCGCATAACTTCTGATAAAGGTTTTACTAAAGGAGTATCAACGTTTATCAACGCGCCGTGGTGGCGCCGGGCCAGGAGGTAACTATCATGTTCCAGGCTGGAGATGTCGTCGAGACCGATTTCGAAGGATTTCTGAAGCTGCTGCGTTCCAAGACGCGCGCTTTCGTGTCGATCAACGATCACGAGTACTACATCACGCACACCGATGGCTATTGGCGTGTTCAGGATTGCGAGGCCCTCAACGATAAGGGCCACTTTACTGACTGTTCCGAGCTGGTCAACACGGTCTGCGAGGTCGTCGAGCTGCCTTGGATCTGCGGCAAGAGCCTGCACGACAGCTTCTCGGGCGCTACGGTCTACGAGGCCGTCGCCGCCTAGCAGCAAATAATCGATTTCCTCTCATGACCGCCGGCGCTGCCCCCGCGCCGGCGGTCTTTTTTTGTCGATATGTTGTATAGCCTGCGCGCTGCGAACGAAGCCCTTGACGATAGTCAAAACTCGGACTAATCTGAACTTCAATTAGTCAAAATTCGGACTATCGAATGGTGGGAGAGATGGATTGCGCGGTTACGTCGGTCGATTTTGACCGGATGCTCAACGGGCTCGACCGTATTTACTCAGAGTTCGCGCGTGCCTGCGGCCTTTCGGATTGCGCCTATTGGATGCTCGTCGATATCAGCACGGCGGACGAAGACGTTGCCGTGAGCCAACTCACGAGCGAATGGTTCTATAGCAAGCAGACCATTAACTCGGCAATTAAAACCCTGACGGCGCGAGGGCTTGCGACGCTGGAATTTGCCGAAGGCAGCCGCAAGAATAAGGTCGTTTGTTTGACCGATGAGGGCCGGCGGTTCGCCGAGCACTATGCGTTGCCGGCGGTTAAAGCCGAGCAGCGTGCCTTTGGCGCGCTCGAGCCCTGGGAACAGCGTGAGATTATGCGTCTGGTCGGCAAGTTTTCCCACGCGCTCAACGAGGAGTGCGAGGCGTTTAAACAGCAGATAGCCGCTGAGAGCCAAGTGGAAAAACAAGAAGAGGGGGAGACGTGCGACTCTTAATGAGGTTTATGAGGCCGTATCGCGGGCTGATTGCGGTGACACTGTTTGTGCTGCTGATAGATAACGTCGGCACGCTGTTGGTGCCTACGATGTTGGCGAATATGGTCAATACCGGCATCACGACGGGTGATGTCGACTACATCCTGCGCAACGGCCTGTACATGCTTATCGCGACCGGCATGGCCAGCGGTGGCGCAGTGCTGGGCTGTTATCTTTCGGCTCGCCTGGCAGCCAACGTGGCCTGTGACATCCGCAACGCTGTCTACGACAAGTCGCTCGAGCTGTCTGCCAGCGACTTTGAGCGCTTTGGCACCGGCTCGATGATCACGCGCTCGCTCAACGACATCAACGTGATCCAGCAGGCGATTCTGCAGACGATCCAACTGGTGCTGCCGGTGCCGTTTTTGGCCGTGGCGGGCATCATCTTCGCTTGGCATATCGATTCCGCCATGGGTACGCTGCTGGGTGCAGTCGTGGCGATTGTGCTGGTGGCGGCGGTCTTTACGGTCGCCAATGCAGCGCCGATTTTTATGCGCCTGCAGAGTTTTATCGACCGTATGAACGTGGTGTTGCGCGAGAACATCGTGGGCGTGCGCGTCATCCGCGCGTTTAACAAGGAGCACCATGAGGAGCAGCGTCTAGACGAGGTGTTTAGCGATTACGCGGCCAACGCCATCAAGGTCAACCACCTGTTTGTGGGTCTCGATAGCTCCACCTTCTTTCTGATGAATATCGCCGAGGTGGCGGTGCTGTGGGTGGGAGGCAATCGCGTAGGCGTCCACGCCATGCAAATCGGCAGCATCTCGGCCGTGTTGGAATACGCGCTGCTGATCCTGTTCTTTGTGATGATGGCACAGATGGTGATCCTGACGTTGCCGCGCGCCGCGGCGTGCCTCAACCGTGCACAACAGGTGCTTCAGATTGAGCCGAGCATCGTCGATGGCGAGCGAGCGCTCGACGCGGGCGCGTCCGACTCAAAGGACGGTGCTGATGCGGTCGCCGTGTTCGACCATATGTCGTTCCGTTTTGACGACGCCGACGAGGACACCCTGTGCGACCTGAGCTTTGCCTGTCACCGTGGCCAGACGACCGCGATTGTAGGCTCGACGGGTTCGGGCAAGTCGACGGTGGCCAAGCTCTTGTTGCGTTTCCACGATGCCACGAAGGGCGCCATTCGCCTGGACGGCGTTGACCTGCGCGACCTTTCGCAAGACGAGATTCGCGGGCATATCGCCTACGTGCCGCAGAAGGCTTGGCTGTTCTCGGGCACGGTGGCGAGCAACCTGCGCTATGGCAACGAGGATGCGACCGAGGCCGACATGCTTCACGCGCTGCGGGTTGCCCAGAGCACCTTTGTGCTCGATCAGCCGCAGGGACTCGATACCCCGGTGGCGCAGGGCGGTACGAACTTCTCGGGTGGCCAGCGTCAGCGCCTGGCCATCGCTCGTGCGCTCATGAAGCATGCCGATCTATATATCTTCGACGATAGCTTTTCGGCCTTGGACTTCAAGACCGACGCGGCCCTGCGCCATGCGCTGCAGGACGAGACGCGCGATGCCGCGGTGCTCATCATCGCACAGCGTATCTCGACCATTCTGCATGCCGACCAGATTGTGGTGCTCAAGGATGGCGAGGTCGTGGGCTTGGGCACGCACGACGAGCTGATGGAGACCTGCGATGTGTACCGCGCCATCGCGGAATCGCAGATGAAGGGAGGTGAGTAGCATGACCGAGGAGCTCAAGAAGCAGGGCGTCGTTGATGACGTCATGGCAGCAGGGACGGCTGAGGAGACGGCGGTCGCGCCCGGTCTGGATGATGCCGCCAAGGCTGCAGCCGAGCGCGAGGCTCGCCGCCAAGCGCTCTACGAGGAAAACGAACGCGCCGAGGACGAGCGCGCCCGCGCTGAGGCAGAGCGCATGCGCGATGTGGGCGACGAGGACGAGGACGAGAAACCCAGCGACACCTGGGCGACGGTGCGCCGTCTGTGGAGCGAGGCCGCCGGCGATCACTGGCGCTTCTACCTCGTGTTCGCGAGCATCGTGTTCTACGTCATCTTTAACACCGCGGCGCCGGCGTACAGTGCCCGCGTCATCGATGAGCTGTGGGGACACGTGAAGCTGGCGTTTGCCAACGACACCACCTTCAGTATCACCTGGGAGAACTGCGGCAGGACCATCTTCATCTACTTTATGATCTGGACGGCCGCCGCCTCGTTCTACGCACTCCAGAGCTTTTTGATGTCGAGCGTGGCCGAACGCCTCAACCTGCGTCTGCGTAACCGCATCGCGCAAAAGCTCAACCGTCTGCCACTCGCCTATTTTGACGCGCATCGCCCCGGCGAGGTCGTCAGCCGCGCGACCAACGACCTGGACAAGATGTCCGAAAGCATGCAGCGCGGACTGCTGCAGCTGCTGGTGTCGATCGGTACCGTGGTGGGCGCCGTGGGCGTGATGTTCGTGTTTAGCGTGCCGCTCACGCTGGTCTTTTTGTTCTTTACGGCGTTGTCGCTGCTGGTGACCAAAGTGGTCTCGCGTCGCACACATGACGTGACCGGCGAGCGTCAGGAGTGGGTGTCCAAGATTACGAGTGCGGTCGAGGAAGGCTACTCGGGCCGTCTGGTGATCCGTGCGTTTAACCGCGAGCGCCAGAGTTCTGCCGAGGTGCATGAGGCTTCGAAGGAGCTGGCGCGCGTGAGTACCAAGGCCGACTTTATGATCAACGCCGTCGGTCCTGCGGTGCGCTTTATCGGTCGTTTGGCTCAGATCGTGATCGCGCTGGTGGGCTGCAGCATGTTGGTTGCCGGGCATATGACCGTCGGCGTGTTCCAGGCGTTCTTCCAGTTTATTTACGAGGCGTCCGAACCTATGACGCAGCTGTCGTTCACTTTCAACTCGCTGCAGAGCGCGCTGGCGAGTGCGGAGCGCGTGTTCGACCTGCTCGATGAGCCCGAGATGGAGGCCGATCCGCTGCCGGACGAGGCCGCCAAGCTGCCGGGTCGCGTTGAGGGCCGCGTCGCTTTTGAGCACGTGCGCTTTGGTTATTCGCCCGATAAGCCGCTTATGCGCGATGTGTCGTTTACCGCCGAGCCGGGCCAGAAGATTGCGGTGGTGGGAACCACGGGTGCGGGCAAAACCACGCTCATCAACCTGCTCATGCGCTTCTACGAGATCGACGGTGGCCGCATTACCCTCGACGGCGTGGACACGAGCCGCATGGACCGCGGCGAGCTGCGCCAGCAGTTTGGCATGGTGTTGCAGGATGCCTGGCTGTTCGACGGCACCATTGCCGACACACGCCCCGTTATACTC
>RKAY01000109.1 GCA_014846205.1 Collinsella aerofaciens
AGTACTTGTTACCGTCACGCCAAACCGTGACGTCCAAGTACTCGGAAGCGTACTGGGTCGCGCAGGAGCCCAGGCCGTTGGTGCCGAGCGAGAAGTCGTAGTCGCCGCCCTGGTTGTTGTTGTACTTGCCGCCGGCGTAGAGCTCGCAGAAGACGAGCTCCCAGTTAAAGCGCTTCTCGGAAGGGTTCCAGTCGAGCGGGCAGCCGCGGCCGTTGTCCTCTACCTGAATGGAGCCATCGCGAAAGGCGGTAAGGGTGATGAGCTTGCCGTAGCCCTGGCGCGCCTCGTCAACGGCGTTGGACAGGATCTCGAAGGCAGCATGCGCGCAGCCATCGAGTCCGTCCGAGCCAAAGATGACGGCGGGGCGCAGGCGTACGCGCTCCTCGTCCTTGAGCTGACGAATACTGTCGTTACCATAGTTTGCGGTGTTTTTTGCCATGCTCGCTCTCTCGGTGCTCCTTTGCTGCGTTTTAGTCATATAGATAGTCAAGGTAGCATAGCCCAGCCCACAGACGATTCCAACCAACACGAAATCCATCGAACAATCGTTCGGAATTTGATGGAACGGCGTTTACTCGGACAAGACCGAGTTGATTCTGCCCGAGTAAGTTTGAAGGCGGCTGGAGGCGCCCTACCTTGTTTGCGGATGGATCGAATCGAACATTGGGACAAGCGTCTCGTTTTATGGGCCACGGGCGTGCGTGTGCGAGTCCCTTTGGCCCATAAGGAACGCTGGCGGGTCGTTATTTGGGCCGTGGGTCACTTCGCCGGCGCCGCGTTTCGTCATACGCTCATAGTGGAAGCCGATGCCACGGAGTCGACTTGCGACTCGGGCAACGGATGAGCTACAAGCCGAAAGGAGCGGTGAGGATGATGAAGCCCATGACGAAGAAGCTGCTGTTAGGAATTCCCACCGTGACGCTTTCGGCCGTGCTGGCGTGTACGGTGGCAGGCTGCGGCGGTAACGCGCCGAGTGGCTCGGGCGGGAGCGCACCTGTGCAGGAGAAGTCCAAGAAGGCCAAGGCCTATGAGTCGCAGAAGGTCGAGGTGGCAGGCATTACCTATGAGTCGGTGGCTCACGGTACGTTCTATCGCGGTGATGCCAAGAAGCAGGACGGCTTTTACCTGCACATCAAGATTACCAACAACAACACAAAGAACAGGACGTTCAGTTCCTTTAACGTGCATGCTGCCCAAGGCGATCTTGAGGCAGGCGACCCGTTGTTTACTTCCGGCAAGTCGGCCGTGCTCGACTACGTTGCAAGCGAGGCTCCCGATGAGCTGCACGAGGGCATCGATCTTTCCAAGAGGCCAGATATCGGCCCGGGCGAGACCGTTGAGTACGTGTATTTCTGGGCGCCCAAGACGGCGTACTACGGGCCCATCACTGTCGAGTTCGTAGACGCTTACGCCCCCGCCAAGAATCATGAGGCCATGCACTTTGACACCACGGGATGCGAGACCAAGGAGTTCAAGGCGGCCGGCGGCGTGGCCGATTCTGGCGAGAAGGCAGATTTAACGGGCATCGACTGCGCATCGTACAGCATCGAGGCCGCCGATGGGTACACGCTGGATTCGTCCGACGAAGAGCGCGAAAAGGCAAACTTCTTCCACGACGAGACTGGAGGACGTCTGAACATCAGCATCTTCCCGCGCTCGCCGGAGGAAGAGGTTGCAAGCCTAGAGCAGGTCTACGAAGGCAAGGAGACAACAACCGACCAGGTCGAGTACAACGGCATAACGTGGCTGCGCTTTACCGGTCCCGACAACGGTCATACGCTGTTTGCGACGGCTCCCGCAACGGGTGAAACCGTCCGCGTGTCGATCGGCTGGAAGATCGACTGGGATGCCGCCGTGCCCATGATGGAGGCACTGAAGCTCAAATAACGCCGCGATTCTTACGTCAGGCGACTCAGGGCTGGCTCCGAGTTATCGGGGCCAGCCCTTTTTGGTGCTCGATGAGCCGAGTCGGCGTCTCACACAAAAGTAACTAGGAGCTAGCGAGGCCTATCCGAATTGACCTCATTGGCGGTGTCTTTTTCGAGCGCCGTGCGGCGGGCGCTGTAGGCGACAAGGCCGGCACCAACTGCGGCGAGTGCTGCTGCGGCTGCGGTTAGGGGGACGTTGCTGTCGCCCGTGCCGGCGAGCGCGCCCGCTTTTCCGGAGCGCTTGTTATTGCCGTGATCCTTGCCGCTGCCAGAGCCACTGCCGCCACCGGAGCTGCTTCCGTCGGAGCCACCTCCACTCGAGCCACCATCGCCGTCTACTGTCATCGGGGCGTCGTGAAGTCCTGTCGTATCCGCGCTGTCGCATACGCCGACCTGCACTTCTGAGCGTTCGCATGCCGCGTCGGGCACATGAAGCTCGTGCAGAACGGCACCCAGCGCCGAGTTTGCGCCCGGTCGGATCTCCTCGAGCGTTACGGGATCGAGCGCCACCAGATTACGTGCCTTCGCATACAGCGTTACGCGTTTGCCCACTTCGTCGCTCCAACTCTCGGGAATGGCGAAGCTCATGCGGAACTGTGCTGTGCAACCCGGTGCCAGCACGGCGTTGCCATTGTCGGCTACCAGCGGGTGCGTTGCAAAACGCGCACCCAGCGTCTCGAGCGCGTACTTTACGTGTGCCATGTCGTTGGCCGAAGTATCTTCGGCAAGCTCTGGATCGTAGATCGAAGCCATGCGTGCGTTCGCTCCGAATCCGATGGATGCGCTGGAGAACGGCTGGCTGGAGCCCTCTCGGTACAGATCGATCGTGCCGGCGGTCAGCAAAGTGTTGCCGTCGTTTCGCACCGTGACCATGAAGGATTCGCCTGCTGCTCCGGGCACCACCGCGCCCGAGGTAGCGACCGCGCCCGTCGGAGTGGCACACGCCACCAAGGGCACTTCGATGCCGTGCAGCTCTGCCTCGCTCTTCTCCGCGCTCACAATGTGCGTGGCGAGCGCGGAGAGCATGCTCCCCGACGTCAAAAATGTCGTTATCTGATCGACGGGATGGTCCAGTTCGCACATCACGAACGGCTCCGTGAACAGATCGCCTGCCAAGGCGCTGGCGAAGATGCGGAAGTGCTTGCCCATCACTGCTACCGGGTTGCCTTCTTCGTCGTAGGTTTGTCCCACCTTGCCATCGGTGTTCTCTACATAGAGCACGCACCTGCCGTTGTTGCTTACGCTAAACGATGCCGGGCCACAGCCTGCGGCACCCACGGGCTGCGTTGCAAATGCCGATGCGCCTCGCGTCCAAGTAATATGTTGCAGCTGCTCGTTGACAGTGGCCAAAAAGCCCGAATGTTGTGGCCACGGCACCGCATGGGGCACCGTGGCGTCTGGTGGTATAACGCCCCAGCCCGCAATGGACTGGCCAATCACGGCGTACGATGCGCAGCCGCAACCGTCTGCGGTCTCGTACGCAACGGGCGTCACCATTTTGCCGTTGATATTCTCGGGCTCGCCCAGCTCGATACTCGACGGTGCCTGCGGAAAGCGAAGAACTTGGCGGAACGTCAGGCTGTCGCCCAAATCATCCGACCACAGGGTAAAGCATTCCAGCGCAACCTCGGCCTCGCTGCCGAGTGCCTTCTCTGCGGTGGTTCCGCGGCGGTGGAGGTAGGCACCCGACAGGCGCCCGTCGACCAGCGTCTTGCCCACCGTGATACGCGGGCACTGCAGGCAATGGTAGCCATCCTCCTGAAGGCGGCCGCGCGAGATGCTGCGCCACGACGTGTGCGATATCACGCGAACTCCGTCGTTGCTTATGTGCAGGCGCACAACGGACAGTATGCCGGATGTGCTCGCCGTATCGAAAAGGGTGTTGTCGCCGGCGGGGCGCTCGCCCGAGACCAGCAACACGTAGGCGTCCTGGTTTCCTCTTCCGTCCGTATATTCCACCACGTCGAAGTCGTAATCGTATATGCCGTCGCGCCCCACGTCGCCCTCGCCAAACCCAAGGGGGAAGTCCACGGGCGTGGGAGCGGACCACGTGCCGTTTGCCTTTGTGTGCACCACCAGGCGTGAGCGGCCATTGTCGCCGTAGCGCACCGAGGCGATACGGAACAGGCATTCTACGCCGGCAATCATTGCCAGCTTCATGTGAGCTTCGCTGAGCACGCCGGCAAACAGCACGTTGTTGCTCGAGGGTTTTATGCCGCCACGCTCGTCCTCCGACACGTCGGCAGAATTGGCGTTGGGGTCCGCAACGGCGTTCGTCGCCTGGCCGATATAGGTGTACTCGTACATCGGCGCGGCGTTTTCGTCGTTTTGCATCAGTGCGTGGACGAAATGCTCAACCTGTCCCGTGTCGTCGCTTTCTGCATCCGCCTCGAGCTCAATGCGCGTGACCGCTTGATCCCAATCGCGCACGACAGACGCGGCGTTTACGGCAGCGGCCTTAACCTCGGCGCGTGCGAGCAGCTCGGCGTTGGTGACGATGGTGGCCGATGCGATAAATTGCGGCACACCACCTGCCTCGGCGTTGCCGGGCGTGCCGAAGCAGGCATCCAACGTATAAGGCGTATTTCCACCCAATGCCAGCTCAGAGCGCTGGAGTACATACTGGTCGCCATTGTTCACCGACATATTCCACGAATCGATGAGTGTGGGCCACGACCCCGACCAAGCCTTGGTGGTCCACTTGAACATCACGAACTGGAGTATCACATCGACATCGACGTCTGCACCTACGCGCAGCCGCGGAAGCTGGTGTCCATCTGCCTTCTCGTACCCAATGAACAACGTGAGGGATGCGGCACCGCGCACGGCAGACGAAGCAACGCCTGCAACGCCGGCGCCAAAGGTGACGGCAAGCCCGATCTGGATGGTGAACGAGCCCGACGTGTTTGAATAGTCGAGCGAAATGTTTTTAAAAAACGCCGCGCCGCTGCCGTGCGTGTGGGCACCCACAGCGAGCGCCAGCTTCGCCAGCACCCAGGGATTGACGTTTAGGAAAAACGGCACCGGTCCTAGGGTAAACTGCTCGGTCCAATTGAGGTCGGTTCTTACTTGGAAGAGGGCCTTAATATTGCCGTATGCGGGGTCGTTGTTGTTACCCCAGGTTTTGCCCACCCAATCGTAGGCGAGTGATCCGTACAGCTGTGTGGCGATATCCATCGTGAACAGCGGCGTGCAATGGTGGCGAAGGAGCTTGGTGTTTCTTGGATCGGTGCCCGAACCGGCACTCATACTCTTGTACTGATTCCACTTCCCCTCCATCTCGTCGAGGTAGCGGTTTGCCTGCTTGGCGCCCGACTCGCGCGGCGATTTCTTCCAGTATTCCGGATCAGGGTTGCCCGAATCGTTCATATAGCTGGCTGGTTTGTATCCTCCACCAAACAGCACGTATCCAGCAAACGAGAAATCGAAGAGGATCGGAAATGTGGGCATCCAACACGTGAACTTATTACCACCGATGCCGGGAAACGCCGCTGGGAAATCAAACGGGGTGATCTCTTGGTCCATGGTAGTGGGGACGATAGTGGTCGAGCCCGATTCTGCCTTTGCGGCCGGCGCGGTGACAACGGTCATGGGGGAGGAGAGCGTATAGGTCTTGCCCTGGTAGTCGAGGACAAAGCGCAACTTGCAGCCTTCTTCCAGAAGGCCCGAAGCTGCATCGAGGAACGTGTCTTCAAGCGTGAACGTTGCCAGATTATCCGAATCCGATGCACTGGCCTTGACTTGGCCAATCTGCGTGACGGTTTCGGATGAGCTGCCCGCAGCGGGCATCACTTTATTGATATGCAATGTTGCCTGCCCGCCCTGCGGCAGATGAGCCTGCACGGTAAAAGCGTGCGTGTCGGGCTGGTCGTTTGCTGCTTCGTCCGCTGGCATTGCCATAAACGTGGCGTCGGCGTACTGGATGTCCCATTCGTCGAACGTGAGCTGGCGGAAGTACGGCTCGCCATCGGAGAGCGGACGTGTGGGTGCGGTTATGGCGGTGCCGCCCTGGATACGCGCAAGGGGAATCTCGACATCGCGGTAGCCCGCCATGCTAATGGAGATGCCGCCGTTAAAGTCGTATGCGTCGAGAAGCGTTGCCTCGTCTACGTAACCTTCCGAAAGAGGGGCGACCTCAAAGATGGCCGTGCCTTCTTCATCGGTCGTGGCGGCGAGCTGCTTGCCTGCGGCGTAGCGCGACGTGAGCGTGACCTTGGCACCTGCGATAGGCGTATTCTTGTTGGCGACGTCGACCACGACCACGCCAAACATGGTGCGCGAGAGAACGAGCACCCTGAAGGGGTCTTTTTCGTCGGCATAGGCTTCGGTGGGCGCGAACGGCAATATGAAGGCGTTTGCGCTGCCCGGCACGCGAGGCAGCATGATGCCTGCCAGCGAGGATGCTCCGGCGATAAGTAACGAACGGCGATCAAGCATTTTGGGCTCCCATCCCGCAGGTATCGGTGGAAATAATCCAATTTTGCGAGAAGGTGCCCCGTGGCGGTAGTGCCGTTCAAGGGTCAAAATGTCCAAATTGATCGAGCGAAGCGCTGGGTTCCGGAACGCGTTCGATGCGCTTGGCAGCCCGGTCGCTAACGCAACATGTGCGCGACCAGCTCGGCGCGTGTGCCGATGCCAAGCTTTGCGTATACGTTGGACAGCCGATTTTTAACGGTACCCGGCGATACTCCCATATGGCGTGCGATTTCGGCGTTGGTCCACCCACGACAGGCGAGCATGGCCATGGTGAACTCCGTGGTCGTTAGATCGTCTGCCACGTCCTCGCCCGAATCGGGGTTGTGGATGCGCCGCCAACCGTAGCTGAATCGATACGTGATCTCGATGATGCGAGCGAAATCGTCGGGGTATTGCGATTTTAGGCATGCCTCGATAAGCCCCTGTAAAAGGCCGTGGTGCTCGCCGATGAGCTCGATAAGGCCGTCGGGACGCGCAATGTTCCAAGCAGCTCCGAAGTGCGTCCTTGCGGCGTCGACGTCTTTGAGACTCATGCAGGCCATGGAAGCTGCCAGGTGTAGGAACAGTTCCGAGATGGGATAGCTTCCCTGTTTCATGATCAGGGCGTTTTCCGCCATGCCCAGACTGCGGCCATATTCGCCGCGCAGGTACAGGGCATGCGCCATCACGTAGCTGGCGAACAGGCGCAGGCCTTCGGGCAGATGTGCCGCAAGCGGATAAAACTCTTCGGCGGAATACGGGGAAGGCAAGTGCAGCAGGACGCTCGCGGCCGAGGCGAACAGGATATGCGTGGCGTGGACGGTGGGCGATTCCTCGTCAGTTGGCGTATCGAGGATGCCCGCAAGGCAACGGCGGGCATCGGCGATACGGTTGAGCGACAGACTGGCATATCCGCAGATAAAGCATGCGGAATAGCGCAGTGCGGGGTCGGTGGCGTCAAGATAGGGGCGTGCTGTCTTGGCGGCGAGTGCGGCCTGTCCGCGAAAGTACAGCGCTTCTGCCGTGGCGATGGCGCGTGAATCGGGGTCGGAAATGCCTGCAACCGCAGCGTCAATCTGCCCCGGCACAAAGGCGGTGCACATCAACGGCATGGGAACGCATGGGTAGCCATCGCAGTCCATCTTCCATCTCCCAACAGCTGGCAACAATAGCAGCAATTGTACTCCTGTTGCTCGGGACTGGAATTTGTTGGTATCGCCTACGATTATGCCGAACGTATAAAGGGGGGTTCCCGGCATCTGTCGTGTGTGCTACGACCTCACGCCCAAGCCCGTCGGCACCGTTGAGTGGGAGTAAGCTTCTACTCTTTTGGACGAATTGCATTGACGGAGAAGGGGTCCCGCGCAAACGTGTGCGGGACCCCTTTCGTTTTACTGATTGGTTAACGCTGCAGATCGTTTTGGAAGACTTACGAGCATGGTGGTCCCGTTCTCGGAACTTGCTTCGACCTCTGCAGCGCCACCGTGAAGCGCTGCAATCTCCCAAACGAGCGCTAGCCCGAGTCCTGCGCCGCCGTATGCCCTGCTGCGGGATTTATCCAGACGAAAGAACGGCTGGAAGATGCTCTCTCGGTACTGCTTGGGTATTCCCGGGCCCTGGTCCTCGACTCGCAGGAACACGCGGCTGTTGTTGTCGCAGATGGAGACGTTGACAGTCGAGCCGGGGCGGCTGTAACGGATGGCATTTTCGACCAGGTTAAACACCAGCCGATAGAGGAGCGTGTCGCTCCCGATTACTAAAGCGTCTCCAGCACAATTGAGGGCTATGCCCTTATTTTCGGCAAGTGGCGCAAGGTCGGTGAGGACCTCTTCGGACAAGGGACCAAGTTCCACATCGTCCTCGCAAGGAACGCTGCGCAGCTCACTCATCTCGAGCAATACCTTGGCCATTCGAGACATGCGCTCGGTTTGTTCTTGTAGCAGGCCGAGCAGCTCGGCTGTTTCGGGTTGCAAACCGGAGTGTTCGGAGATGAATAGTTCAATCTGTGCTTGCATAAGGGCGAGCGGGGTGCGCAGCTCGTGTGCGGCGTTGCCGGTAAACTGACGCTGTGCAGAGAACCCTTCGCCAAGACGAGCGATCATGTCGTTGAAAGAGGCGCTGCATCGTTGTAGCTCGGTGGGCACATCTTCATTGAGTCTGATTTCGCTTAGGTTGTCAGGTTGCACACGCTCAACCTGAGCTGCAAAAGCCCGTAGCGGTTTGAGTGCACGGCCGCTCACAAAGTATGCCAGCGCGCCGCCAAGGAGTGTGACTCCAGTCGTGATGCACCAGGCTGTCGTGCCAAAAGACTCCTGTGCGTCGTTTACGACGATCGTGACCTTGTCATCGAGGGCTGCTTTCGTTGGGTCGAACGCCTGGAGCGAATCTTCGCCGGTTGCGTTAAAGGCCGAGATGTCGCTGCCGATGGCATCCATGTAGCGCATGCCCGTATAGCCGACCAGGCAGTTCGTCAGCACGCATGCCGCACACGTGAGCAGTGCCGTCATGATCGTTATGCGCCATTGCAGCGAAAGCCCTTTCATTCTCCATCCTCCATAACGTAGCCCTCTCCAATCCGATTGCGAATCGGGTCGTATCCCAAAGCGCCGCGCAACTTTTTTCGGAGCGACGAGATGTGAACGCGGGTTGCGTTGCTAAAGCTGTTCACGGTGCTATCCCAAACGTGCTCTATAAGCTCCTCTTGGCTTACCGGTCGCCCCTGATTAAGCATCAGGTATTCCAAGATTCCCGTTTCCTTGCGTGTAAGAGATAGAGCCTCACTGTCCACGGAGGCGATGCGCGCCTTGGTGTCAAAGCTGAGCTTTCCGCAGGTTAATACTATGTCGCTTTGTGCAAAGCGCCTGAGGGTAAGGTTGCGGATCCTTGCCGCAAGCTCGTCCAGATGAAACGGCTTGGTAAGGTAATCGTTGGCGCCGGCATCGAGTCCAGCGACTTTATCGGATACTTCGCCACGCGCGGACAGAATCAGAACCTTGGTCTCGCAGTCGGTTTTCCTAAGTTCTCTGAGCACGGTCATGCCGTTGATACGGGGGAGATTGAGGTCAAGCACCACGAGGTCAAAGACTTCGACGCCCAGCAGGTCGAGCGCCCCCCGTCCATCGTGGCAGCAGTCGACGCTGTATGCCAGGTTTCGCAGGCTGCGTGCGATCGTGTCGCACAGCGCCCGCTCGTCTTCGACGATCAAAATACGCATAACAGTCTCCTTGCACATTCCAAATCGCGCTTAACACGGATTTTATGGTCGATATGGTCCAATGGTCGCGTAACGAAAGGAGTGGTCAGGTTGTTCAAAGCGGTAAAGCCCGTGGTACAGGTCGCTTTGTTGATCGTCGGAATTGCCATGGTGTGCTTTGGCGCTATGCGTGGCGAGGCGGATGCCGTGCTGGCCAAGGCGATTAGGCTGTGCTTGGAGTGTATCGGAATTGGATAAAAGAGAAAACGCTGCGTCGCATGTTTTGGCCCGATTTCGAGGATTCATTCAGGCGGCGGCGACGCTGGTTACCAATATTCACCTGCCCAACTTTGCCAAGGGTGGTATCTACCAGGGTGCGGGAAAAACAGTTTGTGTACCTGGGCTTAACTGTTATTCGTGCCCCGCGGCATCGGGTGCGTGCCCCATCGGGTCGTTCCAGTCGGTGGTGGGTTCATCCAAGTTCAACTTTTCTTACTACGTTACCGGTACGCTCATTTTGCTCGGCGTGCTGCTGGGACGCTTTGTATGCGGCTTTCTGTGCCCGTTTGGCTGGCTTCAGGAGCTGCTTCATAAGATTCCCGGCAAAAAGCTTTCGACAAAAAGGCTCAAGGCGCTTACGTATATCAAATACTTCGTGCTGCTGTTTGCCGTGGTAGTGCTGCCCGTGCTGGTGGTCAACGATCTGGGGATGGGGGACCCGTTCTTTTGTAAATACGTCTGCCCGCAGGGCGTGCTCGAGGGCGCCATTCCTCTGGCCATTGCCAATGCCGGCATTCGATCTGCGTTGGGCCAACTCTTTACTTGGAAACTTGCTGTTCTCATTGCCGTGGTGCTGCTAAGCGTTTTGTTCTACCGCCCCTTCTGCAAATGGATTTGTCCGCTCGGCGCATTCTATGCGCTCATGAATAAGGTGTCCCTACTGGGGATTCGGGTCGATGCATGCAAATGCGTCTCGTGTGGCAAGTGTTCAAAGGTTTGTCAGATGGACGTCGATGTGGTTCGCGCGCCCAATCATGCCGAATGCATCCGGTGCGGAAAGTGCATCGGGGCCTGCCCCGTCGATGCCATCAGCTATCGCTATGGCCTGGATGTACCGGCAGAAAAGCTCTCCCTGACCGCTGATAAAAAGTAAAACAAGCTTCGACAAAACGGAGGAATGACCATGAAGCTCTCTAAGATTGCGGCCCTGTTTATGGTGCCGGTGCTGGCCTTGTGTCTTGTGGCGTGTTCGGCACCTGGTGGCAATGCGAGCGAATCTGCGGACTCCGATCCTAAGATTGCGGAGCTCATCGCGCAGGAGCCGACCAATGCCGACGAGGCCGCCGAGCTGTATGCAAAGCTCATGCAGAAGGAGAACGATATCCTTTCGAGTGACAACGCACTATGGGAAAAGGTATTCAGTGCGGCAAATAAAGACTCGGCAATGATTGAGGACGGCAGCAATTACGGCGATTTCCTGCTCAAGACCATCGACGGCGCCAAGGATGAGTTTACGGCGGATGAGCTTAAGATGCTCAAGGCTGGTGCGCAGCAGATCAAGGAGATCGAGGACAAGCTCGAGAGCTTGGAGAAGGAGTTCCCCGGCTGTGGAAACACGCCGAGCGCAGGCGAGAGTGTCGACGCTTCGGCCGCGGGTATGACGGCTGGCGCCAATGCTTCGAGCGAGGCGACGAA
>RKAY01000108.1 GCA_014846205.1 Collinsella aerofaciens
GTGTTGCCGCCGTTACCAGCACGCTTGGCGTACAGACGCGCGAGCTTCATCGAGCCCTCGTTGGCTTCGGCACCGGAATTGGCAAAGAACGTCTCCCACACCTGCTCGCCCGCCGTCGGAGCGCCGAGCGCGGCTGCCGTGGTCTCATCGCCGGCGGCAATGGCATCGGCAATCACGCGTGCACTGTCCACGTCGTCGTTAGCGAGCTTGGACAGCAGCGCCGCGACCTGGCCACGCTGCTCGATGTAGAAGTAGTTAGACACATGCAGAAGCTTTTTGGTCTGAGTCTCGAGCGCCGAAAGCACTGCAGGATTACCGTGACCGAGACTACACACGCCAATACCAGCAAGAAAGTCGAGATACTCACGGCCATCGTCGCCGGTGAGCTTCATGCCGTGACCCTCGACAAATTCAACCGGCGAGCGGCCAAAGGTATGCATAACGTAGTGGGATTCGAGCGATTGTTGAGCAGCAAGTGACATGGGATGCCTTTCGTTGAGCGCCGGACGGCGCGGGCTATGGGTGTAAGGATGCGGCGCTAGGACGTTAAACCGTCTGGAGCTTCTCGACCTCGTCGAGGTTCTCGGTCAGGCGTGCCGCAAAGGTCGAAAGCGGGTGCGGGTGCGTATCGAACTCGTAGGCCGTCTCGGTGGAGTGGATCACGGTACCGACGCCGGCGTCGGTCAACAGCTCCAGCAGCAGCGAGTGCGACGTCGTACCGTTGATGATGTGCGCGCGGAACACACCGGCGGCAAGCGCATCGACAGCGGCGCGCAGCTTGGGAATCATGCCCTTATCGACCTCGCCGCCGTAGAGCATTTCGTTAACCTCGTCGAGCGTCAGGTTGGAGATGAGCGAATCCTTGTCGCTAAAGTCCTTGTACAGGCCGTCGACGTCGGTAAGGAAGATTGCCTTATGCGCGTGGAGCGCCGCCGCAACGGCACCGGCGGCGGTATCGGCGTTGATGTTGAAGAAGCCGCCATCCTCCCCCGCCGCGACGGTAGCGCTGACGGGGATGTACTCGCTATCGAGCAAGCGCTCGATATAGTCGGTGTTGACGTGCGTTACTTTGCCCACGCGACCGAGCTCGGGGTCGAGTGGCTCGGCAATGAGTGTGCCGGCATCGCTGCCCGACACGCCCACGGCCAGGTTGCCGTGCTGGTTGATGGCAGCGACCAGCTCCTGGTTGACCTTGCCGCCCAGCACCTCGCGCACGATATCCATGGTATCCGGTGTGGTCACGCGCTGGCCGTTCTTAAACTCGACAGGGATGTCATAGTGGCTCAGCGCCTCGTTGATGGCCTTGCCGCCGCCATGCACGATGACGGGGCGCATGCCGATGATCTTGAGCAGGACGATATCGCTCATAACGTCGCGGCGTAGCTGCTCGTCGACCATGGCGGCTCCGCCATACTTGATAACGACCGTCTTGCCGGTCAGGTTTTTAATCCATGGCAGCGCCTCAAACAGCAGCTGCGCGGTTGCTTCGTTGGATTCACTCGAGCGACAATCGCGTGCGAATTTCATAGTCTGCCTCGTCTTTCGTATCGTTATCACGCCATGCTCCGCTGTCCGCAATCGCGGCGAGATGCGCAGCGTGCCCGGAATCTAGGAACGGTAGTCGCCGTTGATGGAGATGTACTCGTGCGTGAGATCGCAGGTCCAGACGGTCGTTGCCGCATCGCCCGCGCCCAGGTCTGCCGAGATCACGATCTCGGGCGCCTCAAAACGTCGCAGGGCCTCGTCCTCGTCAAAGGGAACAGTCAGGCCGTCGCGACAGACAGGCATGCCCATCATGTCGATGGAAACATCTTCCTGGTTAAACTTCACGCCGCACTTGCCGAGCGCCATGGCAACGCGGCCCCAGTTGCAATCGTGGCCGGCAATGCAGGTCTTGACGAGCGGAGAGTTGGCAACAGCGCGCGCCGCGATATCGGCCTCCTCGTCGTTAGCGGCGCCGGTGACGTTGACCGTCACGAGTTTGGACGCGCCCTCGCCATCGGCCGCGATGTTGCGCGCCAGGCTTTCGCACACCTCGTGCACGGCAAATGTCAGCTCGTCAAAGGCATCGGTGCCCTCGACGATGGCCTCGGCATCCGCGGCAGCAGCGCCGGAGGCAAGCATGATGCAGGTGTCGTTGGTCGAGGTATCGGAGTCAACCGTTACCTTGTTGAAGGTCTGTTTGACGGTCGAGAGTAGTAGGGTATGGAGCGCCGCCGGCTCGACGGGGGCATCGGTAGTAATGACCGCGATCATGGTGGCCATATTGGGCATAATCATGCCCGAGCCCTTGCACATACCGCCCACCGTATAAGCGTTGCCCGCATGACCCACAGCCTCACTGCGGTAGCGAACGGCATACTCCTTGGAGTGGGTATCGGTCGTCATGATGGCACGAGCTGCATCGGCACCGCCATGGGCAGAGAGCGCCTCGTAGGCGGACGGAACGGCCGTCTCAAACGTGTCGATCGGCAGAATCTGACCAATCACGCCCGTGGAGGCGACCAGGATCTGCTGGGGCTCGCAACCGATAACCTGCGAGGCGATGTTGCACGTCTCGCGCGCGCAGGCAAGGCCCGTCTCGCCCGTGGCAGCGTTCGCGTTGCCTGAGTTGACCGAGACACCGGCGATGATGCCATAGCCCTTATCGGCACCGCCCAGATTGGCGCGGCTCACCTGCACAGGCGCTGCGCAAAAGCGGTTGGTCGTAAATACGCCAGCACCGGGACAGGGTTTATCGGGCACGACGAGCGCGTAATCCAAGCGCTCGGGATTCTTGCGAAAGCCCGCATGAATACCCGCGGCTTTAAAGCCGGCTGCTGCCGTAATGCCACCCTCGACGGCACGAATCTTGATATCGAACTGCTCTGTATTCATCGTCCTTACGACTCCTTATATCAAACAAAAAAAACGGGCATCGGATGGCACGCCATACCGGTCGCAATCAGTAGACCAGCTTAAAAGTGGCGCCCAACTCGATACCCGACTACCAAATCGTTAACAATCGAATGTGCTACACCGGGCACGCCACTGTGGGCAAGCCTCGTCGCTCGTCAAAACCAAAGACGATATTGGCACACTGGACCGCCTGGCCCGCAGCACCCTTGCACAGATTGTCGATCGCGCCCGTCGCCACCAGCACGCCCGCGCGCTTGTTGAGCGCAAGGCCAATCTGGGCGGCATTGGTGCCGACGACCGAAGCCGTCTTGGGCTGCTGGCCGGCATCGAGTACGCACACGAAGGTGCGACCGGCGTAGAACTGCTTGTAATGGTCGACAACGTCCTCAAGGGTCAGCGTGTCGATAGCCTGCGGCGCGAGTGGCAGCGTCACCGTGGAGAGCAGGCCGCGCTTGAGCGGTGCCAGATGCGGAGTAAAGACGACGCGGTCGGCCAGGCCAAGAATCTGCTCGATCTCGGGCGTATGACGATGCTTGCCCACGCCATATGCCTCCAGATTCTCGTCTGCACTGCAAAAATGCGTACGGGCGTTGCAAGACTTACCGGCACCCGTCACGCCGCTGATAGCGTCGACGATCACGGGGCCGCTCTGGGCAACCCAGCCGGCGCGCACGGCAGGCGCGGCGGCAAGGCTCGTTGCGGTGGGATAGCAACCGGCGCAAGCGACCAGTACGGGCTTGCCGTCGGCGTAGTCGGATGCGGCGGTCTCCAAGTCCTGGCAGAACAGCTCGGGCAGACCGAAAGCACGGGTCTTGAGCAGCTCGGGGCTCGTATGCTCGGCGGCATACCATGCCTCGAACACGGCCGGATCGCTCAGGCGGTAGTCGGCAGACAAGTCGAAGCAGGAAACGCCTGCGGCAAGCAGTGCGGGCACCTGCGCCATGGCGGCGGTGTGCGGCACGGCCAAAAAGACAGCGTCGCAGGATGTAAGCTCGGGAGCATCGTGCGTCGTGAAGACAAGATCGCTCACGCCGGCGAAACTCGGATACACCGCGGACAGCGGTTGGCCGGCATCGGCGTTGGACGTGATGGCAACAAGTTCAAACTCGGGATGGCCGAGTACGAGGCGAATGAGCTCGGCACCGGCATATCCTGCCGCACCGACGATTCCAACCTTTAAAGACATATCAGACTCCTTGTCTGCAGTTTATGCACCGATACGCATTCCGCAGCCGTCGTTATGAGGTGGGTTGAAACTTTAGCACCAAAAGATGCATATATACGCAAATCTTTTGCATATTCATGCATTGAAACAAATCAGACACATTCACGCGAAGGAATCGACAAATAATAATGGGCTCCACATCGCCCGGTGCACCTTGCGGTAACGTTGCGATGTGGAGCCCGGCACAGACGGGTATTTAAATTGTTGGGGCCGGCGGGAGAACTCTTTTAGAGCTCGACCGGCACCCATTCGTCGTGGTTACAGATGAAGGCCTCCGGCTCCTCGACGCTAAAGAAGACGAGCGTGGGGTCGCCTGCGCCCTCATAATGCTCGCCCAAACGCTCCAGATGCTTCCAGCCGGCCTCGCGCATATCGGGGGCAGCCTGGTCATCCAAGCCCGCTCGTCCACGCAAAATGAGCCAGCCATGGCCCGGCCACCAGCTCGTGGCCTCAAAGCGCTGGTTTTGCAGCAGCTCCTGCCACACATCTTTGGTGCGTGCCGTCACAAACCACAGCTTGCCGTCCTGGATCTGCGCAAACGAAAACGGACGCACGTGCGGCTGCCCATCCACGCTCGTCGCCAGATACCACGCCGGCACCGACGTCAGATACTCCAACACCGTATTCAATCCGTCCACGTTTCCTCCTGCCACTAGCTAATTTGGAACGGGTAGTTAATTAGAGACGCGCTAGAGCTCCAGACGCTCTTCGCTGCCGTCGATATCGCAGAAGCGGGCGACGATATTGCGAACCGAGAAAAACGCAAGGCGACCGTCGTTGGCGCTCTCGTGTTGCTCGCCAATGCCCACCATGTGCTTAAAGCCTGCTTCGCGAACGCGGTCGCTCACTACTGCATCGTCCTCGAGCGCGGCCTCGCCGGACAATACGATCCAGCACTCCCCCGGCTTCCAGCCCGATACCTCAAACTTGGGATTCGCACTCAGCTCCGCCCACACATCCTTGTCGCGCGACGTGCAAAACCACAACTTACCGTCATCGACCATGGCAAACGAGAACGGCCTTACGCGTGGCTGATGCCCATCGCTCGCGTCAGTCGTGGCCAGAAACCACGCGGGGATGCGTCTGAGGTATGTGCAGGCGCGCTCGAGTTGGACCGTGCGGTCGATGTCGGTCATAGGGACCCCTTTCCTGCGCTCGAATCGCGCCTAAACAAGTTGAAGATTGATGACGATGACGCAGATGAGCAGTAACGCCGTCGTCGCCGCCGCCAACGCATCGCCGCGGCCAAACATAAGCGTATGCAGCCGCGTACGCCCCTGCTCGCCATGATAGCAACGCGCATCCATGGCGGCAGACAGCGTTTCGGCATGACGGAACACCCCCGTGAACAGCGGGATCGCCACGCTGCCGAGCATGCGCACGCCGCCGAGTGGACCACCCGTCACGCGCGCGCCGCGACTTGCCTGCGCGTCCGCCGTCTGCTTCATCTCGGTGGCAAACTGCGGCATAAAGCGCAGCGCGATACCCATGATCATGCCGAGCTCGTGCGCAGGAAGTCCCACGCGCGCAAACGGCGCGAGCAGGCGCTCAAAACCCGCGGTGAGGTCGAGCGTCGGTGTGGTGAGCGTAATAGCGCTCATACCGGCCATCATCAAGGTCAGGCGGCACGCCATAAAGGCGGCGGAATGCAGTGAGCCCTCGCTTATCTGCAAAAAGCCGAGCTGCCACAGAATGCGCCCGCTCTGGTCGGAAAACAGGTTGAGCACCGCGACCACCGCGACGATTGCCAGCAGCGGCGCCATCGATGACAGGACGCGACGAAGCGGCACCCGGGACACGGTATAGATCAGAACAACGAAGATTGCGACCGGGACCAGTCCGCGGAAGCTGTTGACCGTGAGTGTCGTGATCAGAAATACAAAGCCCAAGAGCAACTTGGTTCGCGGGTCCAGGCGGTGGATTGCACTCTCGCCGGGATAGTAGCTGCCAAACGAAAACGCCTCCATTAGCAGCCCTCCTCTCGCGCGATCGTTTCGGATTTGGCCTTGTCCGAGACGTTAGAAGAACCGTCCGAGCGACCGATCAGCAAATCTGCCAACTCGTCGGTCAGCGACTCAACCGTATAGAGCCCGCCGCAACGCAGCGGCACGCCCGCTTCCGCGAGCGCCAGCGCCATGCGCTGGGCAGCAGGTACGCCCAAGCCAATCGACTTGAGCTCATCCGCATGCGCAAAAACCTGAGCGGGCGTGCCCTCGGCAAACACCGCCCCTTCGTTCATTACAACGATACGGTCGCAGCAATTGGCCAGGTCATCCATGCTGTGCGAAACCATGACAACGGTCAGGCCCTCGTCATGAAGACAGCCAATGAGCTCCAGGAAATCCCTGCGGGCCGCCGGATCGAGACCTGCCATGGGTTCATCGAGCACCAGGACCTCGGGCTCCATGGCGAGCACGCCGGCGAATGCCACGCGCCGTTGCTGACCGCCCGAAAGCTCAAAGGGACTCTTGTCGCCTATCGTGGCAAGGTCGAGGCCCACGCGCACGAGCGATGACGCAACGCGGCGCGCGACCTCGTCTTGCGACAGGCCAAGGTTGTGCGGACCAAATGCCACGTCCTGCGCCACGGTCTCGGCAAACAGCTGGCGCTCGGGATACTGAAACACCACGCCGACCTTAGCCTTAACCGAGGCGGCATCCTTCTTTTGCGACAGGTCGAGCCCCAGCGCGCAAACACTCCCCTCCTGCGGGCTGATTAACCCGTTGAGGTGCTGGACCAGCGTGGATTTACCCGAACCGGTATGGCCTGCTAGCCCCAGGAACTCGCCGCGACGCACCGTCAAAGACACGTCGTGAAGTGCCCACGGACTGCTCGGGTCGTTTCCCCAGAGAGCCTGTTTGTTCGATTTGCCCGCAGTGACCGAGCGCTTATGCCAGCGACGGCGCGCGCACGGACTGAGCGAATAGCTGTACGAAACATGGGATAGCTCGATGACGGGCTCCGATGCGTTATCCTCGTTGTCTGCCGGAACAGTGCCGTCAGCGATTTCCAACTGGGATGCGGAAGGCTGCCCCGCGGCGCCCGCCCCGCTCCGCTCGGTATAGGCCTGCGCAACCTCGGCAACCATATCCGCCTCGCGCACCCGCGCGCAAACGGGTACGCCCTTCGCACGAAGTGCCATGCCCAAACGGCACGACTCCGGCATGTCCAGGTTGAGCTGCGCAAGCTCATCTGCCCGCGTCAAAATTTCCCCGGGGGCACCAAGCATGGCCACGCGCCCCGCCTGGAACACCGCAACGCGATCGGCCTCGGCGGCCTCTTCCATAAAGTGCGTGATCATCACGATGGTCATGCCGCGATCATGCAACGCGCGGCAAGCCTTCATGAGGCCCTTGCGGCCGCGCGGGTCGAGCATCGAGGACGCTTCATCCAAGATGAGCACGCGCGGTTCCATGGCAAGCACTCCAGCAAGCGCCACGCGCTGCTTTTGGCCACCCGAGAGCGCGTGGGTCTCGTGGCGCTCAAAGCCCACCAGACCCACGGCCTTTAGCACATCCCGCACGCGCTGCGCGATCTGGGCCGATGGCACGCCCAAGTTTTCGGGACCAAAGGCAACGTCGTCCTCGACAAGCGTCGCCACCAGCTGATCATCCGGGTTCTGGAATACCATGCCAGCAGTCGAGCGAATGTCGTAGACCAGCTCGGGGTCGGACGCATCCATGCCATTGATGCGCACCGTGCCGGCATCGGGCTGTAGCAGCGCATTCAGATGCTTGGCAAACGTCGACTTGCCCGACCCATTGCCACCGAGGATGCAGAAAAACTCGCCGTCCGCGATATTCAGATCGACGCCGTCGAGCGCTTTCGCAGCGCCGTCGTAGCTAAATGAGATGCCCCGACACTCAATCATGCGCGGCCTTTGACCTGATCCTTTTTAGGCGTGATGAGGTTGGAGACTGCCTTATACACCGCCAGCGTCAACACCGAGTTAAGCACGGTCTTGATGAGGTTAAACGGCAAAACAGCGGGAAGCATGAGCGGCAGAATCACATCGGCCGAGCCGTACCAGAACCAAACGCCGATGGTAAGGTTTGCGACCATAGACAACGCCGTAGCGGCAATGACGCCGAGCACCAGACCAATAACGGCACCCTTGTAGGTATGCATCTTTTGGTAGACGATCGCCGCGGGCAGGATAAAGCCCAGCGTAGCGACCAGGTTCATAAGCGCGCCGACCCAGTCGCCCGTGGTGAGCGCATGGATGACGATCGCCATGGCGGCGACGGCAGTGCCGGCACCAGGACCATACGCAAATCCACACACCATCGCCGGCACCAGCGACGGGTCATACGTCAAAAAAGGCGCCGAGGGAAGAATGGGCAGCTGCACATACATAAAGAGCGCGCCCAGGGCACACATGAGTGCCATGGTTACGAGCTGTTTGGTGCTCCACCTATTCGTGTTCTCAAAATGGATATGCTGCGACTGTTCAGACATAAGATCACCTGCCTCTTTCATCCGGACTCTAACCGTTGGTACTGGAATCTCACCAGTTCAGCCGGCATGCGAACCAACGCACACACGGGTCGCGGACTCATCGGCTCGGCCGCAGGCACCTCGCCTGCGCCACGGCACCCCTTTAGCACCGCCCGATTTACCGCCAGTGGGGAATTCCACCCCGCCCTGAAACAGCAATTGCAAGTGTAGCACCAGTAGGCTTTCGCGCAAGTATGCCAAGGGTAATTTATGGCGGGGGAACGGAATGGAGATGCAGTATCCCATTTTCCGCAATCATCAATCCACCGACGCACCCAATGCTCCGCACCGCGCAGTAGTATGAAGGAGGTCGCTGCGCAACCCGCGTATGTCAGGAGAACAAATTGTCAGTAAAACTTGATCTCGGGAAAACTCTATCCCAAGCTGCCCAAGCCGCCGGTGAGATGGCAAAAGACGCATCGGCGGCCATCGAGTCCGCCACCAAAGGCGCCACGAATGCAGCTGAGGACGCGGGAAACGCTATCGTCGATACGGCCACCTCGGCATCCGAGGCCATCGGCAGCGCCATGTGCTCGGTTGCGGAAGGCATGTCGAGTGCCGGCGAGCAAATTGCGTCGTCTGATGCAGGCAAAACGATTGCAGGGGCCGCGAACACGGTAGGCGGAATTGCCATCAGTGCCGCCGTGAATCTGGCCCAAGGAGCATCATCCCTTGCATCCGACGCGGCTTCGACCGTGGAGGGCGGAATCAATGCCATCAAGGAGAACTCATTCTCCGCGCAACTCCGCAGGGCACGCATCAAGGGTTTCCGTGACGGAATCAAGCAGGGCGCCTACCTTGCAGGAGAGAAGCGACACAATTTCATCTACGCGTACGTGGCAACGCTCTGCTTCCTGATGCGCTGCGACGGTGACTTCTCCCAAGAGGAGCAGAAGTGGCTCGAGGAGGGTCTCGATTACCTCAAGCTGGACGGCGGCCTCCCAAATAACGTCAAGACAAAGGTGCAGGCCATCGCGGATGACGAGAGTTTGTCCTTCGACCAAGTCAAGGACTGCTTGGACAACGTTAGCATCGTGTCGCTGGACTCCATAGCCGAGCAGTTGCATGTCGCCGCGGCGGCGGACGGTCAGGTGACAGAAGAAGAGGAGCATGCCTGCAGGCTCTTTGCCGACTATATGGCGGCGAGGGTGGCGTGCATGGCCGTTGACGAGAGCCGGGCCGAGCAGGCAGTCGAAAAGTCCGTCCGCGAGTACGGCGAGAACCTTCAGCGCATCGACCGGGAGTTCAAGGAGCGGACGCGACTGCAGGATGCCGACGCGGCCTTCGTCGTCGCCGCAATCATGCTCCAAGTCGCCCGCATTCTTATCATCAACTCGCTGACGGAGGTCGAGTGCGCCGGAGCGGGCAACGTAAAAGAACACGCTTTGCACGACTTCCAAGGTCGTGTCTTCTCTGGTTTCGATGACAGGATGCCGCGGGAATCGAACCATCTGTTCGCCTCAAAACATCATATTCTTAATTCACGTGGAGTGCCTTACGACGCAACACGCTACGAGGCAGAAAACATCGGACTCTTCAAGGGCGCAAACCACCGGTTCGCAACCCTCGGCCACGACCCAGTGCTCGGTCTCGTGTTCGGAACGTCTAACATCTTGACCAACAGCATCACCTGCGTCAAAGACACCAACGTTTTTGGTATTGGTGCACGAATTCCCGCAACCTACTCGGTCTCCTATGACGCCTTTGGAAAAAATCCGCAGATCGGGGCGCCCGCTGGGACTGTAGAGATGCTGGTTGCGGCGGGAAGGCGCGTCGTGAGCGAGCCGGATGCCGCCGCGGCTGCTCTGATCAAGCAGCTGATCCACATCGGCACAGACCTCTACACGCCGTGCGGGATACAGATCCCATTCGCCAATCTCATCCTCGACAAAACACATACCGAGGCGCTTACCAAATACGTCAGCACCGGCGATGTGCTGAAGGTCGGCGTGCAGGCAGGTATGGCGGCGCTTATCAACTGGTTGATAGCCGCACTTCACGGGTGTTCGCTGATATTCAAGGACGACGGGTCAGATTACTGCACCGAGATGTACCAAGCACGTACTAAGAAAATCATCCTCCTGTCCGATACCATCGCAACTTCAAGCAGCGTCATACGGACGTTAATCAAAAAGAATCCCGAGTGCCTCGACCTCGGAGGCGCAGCGATACTCATCTACCGACTGTTCTCGGACGCGCGTTTCATAGCTAAGCTCAAAGAAGAGTACGTGCAATCGGAGCTCAATAAAATCTACGACGAGCGAGCAAAAGGGCTGCTCTGATTCCTCGGCGCCCTTTCTCTTGCATCACCATTCAAACAAAACGAAAAGCGCCTCATTAAATAAAGACATCAGTACAAAAAGGGCCCCTTGTCCGC
>RKAY01000079.1 GCA_014846205.1 Collinsella aerofaciens
TCAATCTGGCGACCGATAACGAGGGAAAGGAAACCCGCCGCGTACAGGTAACCGTCGTGACTCAAAACGACAACGAGGCCGTGGTCGGCAAGACGCAGATCAAGCGCGACGACCAGGGCAACGAGGTCAATGCTGGTATTCCCGTAACCAAACTGCGCGACGGCGATACCATCGTGGTTGACACCGGTGCCAGCATGACGGCCGACGGCGGCGACTCCGGCAGCATGCCCGCCGACGAGGGCATGTAATGCGTCCCGTCATCGACATTCGCAACGTGCACCGCATCTTTGAGAGCGATGCCGGCTGCGCCCATATCCTGCACAACGTGAGCCTGGCGGTGAATCCCGGCGAGTTCGTGGCCATCACCGGTCCCTCGGGCTCGGGCAAATCGACGCTCATGAATATCCTGGGGTGCCTGGACAAACCGACGGCGGGCGACTATTACCTGCAAGGCCTCAACGTGGCAGAGCTCGACGATGATGAGCTCACCGAGGTCCGCGCGCTGAGTATCGGCTTTGTCTTTCAGAGCTTCAACCTGCTGCCACGCCTGTCGGTCATCGAAAACGTCATGCTGCCGCTGTCCTACACCAACGTACCCTGCAACCAGCGCGAGATACGCGCCGTGCACGCGCTGCAGGCCGTCACGCTTCCGGTCGACCACTGGGACCACCGCATATCAGAGCTCTCGGGCGGACAGATGCAGCGCGTCGCCATCGCCCGCGCCCTTGTCAACGATCCGCCCATCATTCTTGCCGACGAACCCACGGGCAACTTGGATTCCGCTACCGGGGCACTCGTCATGGAAACCTTCCACAAGCTTCAGGAACGCGGCAAGACCATCGTGCTCATCACGCATGACCCCGGCATTGCCGCCGAGGCAGACCGCGCCGTAACCATTCGCGACGGCCGCATCCATGACGGCGCGTATATTGCGCATGCGCCGAATACGCTGCGCGGGGCCGTGAACAACCTGCCCACGATTTCGACATCCACTAATCGGCCGAAAGGAGCGAAGGAATGAGCACTCGCGATCTTATCCAAGAAGCCCTTCACTCCCTCGAGGCAAACAAGGGACGCAGCCTGCTCACCATCCTGGGCATTGTCATTGGCATTGCCTCGGTCATCGCCATGACCTCGCTCATCGGCGGCATCCAAAACAGCCTAGTCAACAGCCTGGGCCTCAATGCAGCCCGCATGGTAGAGATCTATTCGTCCCAAGAACTCACCGATTCGGATGTGGAAAAGCTTCGCAAACTGGTGCCGCAGATTGAGCAGATCGGCATCGTCGACAGCGCCTATTCCGAGTACAAGGTCGGGGATAAAAGCTATACCGTCATGGCGCAGGGAGTGGACAGCGACATGCTCGACACCGTGGGTGCGAGCAAGCTTGTGGCCGGACGTACCTACTCCGATGTCGAGTCCCAGTCCGGCGCGCGGGTGGCTCTCATCAGCCGCGGTGGAGCCGGTCAGCTGTACGGCAACGAACAGGACGCGCTGGGCAAAACCATCAAGGTATCGGGCGGTGAGGTGCAGATTATCGGCGTCATCGATGGCGGCAGCGACTCAATGGGCTCGCTCACCCTGTACATGCCGCGCGCCACAATCGCCGATCTCTACGGTGACGACAATCCGACGTTTCCGAGCGTAACGGCGCTCGCTGTAGAGAGCACCGACATGGATGAGCTCTGCAAGACCATCGAGACCAAGGTGCGCAGCATAAAAGGCATCTCAGAGGACGACGAGTACGATAGCGTCACGGTAAGCTCCATGAAAAGCGCCATCGACGCCCTCAACTCGTTTATGGGGGCATTCTCGCTCATCATGGGCGCGGTCGCCAGTATTTCGCTGCTCGTGGGCGGTATCGGCATCATGAACATGATGCTCACCAACGTGACGGAGCGCATTCGCGAGATCGGTATTCGCCGCGCTATGGGCGCAAGCCGCCGCGATATCACCGCCCAGTTTTTGGCCGAGTCTTCGGCGCTGTGCATCACCGGCGGCATTTTAGGTGTTGTGATTGGCTATCTGCTGGCCTGGGGGCTCACGTTTTTTGCCACCAACTCGGGCATTATGGACGAGTTCGGAGCCAGCGGAGCCATTACTCCGAGCTTTTCTGTTTCGACCGTGCTGTTGGCGTTTGCCGTGTCCGTCGGCATCGGCGTCATCTTCGGCTTCTACCCCGCCCGCCGAGCCGCCAAGCTCGATCCGGTCGAATGTCTGCGCTACCAGTAAGGCAATCCCTCTAAGTTGCGGTGAGATAAGGACCGTTTAGGCTGTTAAAAGGCTTATTCAGTCCCTATTTCACCGCAACTCAGAGAGGGATACGGCGCAAGTGCTATTCGAAACGAGATTCCAGGCTCGACAGGCCATTAAGAGTCAGGTCGTTGGCGACCGCCGAGACGCGCTCGATGGGAACCGAGCCGTCGGAGAGTGCCCACGTGCGATAGATGCCGATAATACCCGAGAGCAAAAACGCCAGGTAGTAATCGAACAACTCGTCTTTGAGACCCATGGGCAGCAGGTCGCGCTCGGCAATCTCACGCTCGAGCGGCGCACGAAGACGTGCCATAAAATCATCGAGCGGAATGTTTTCGATCAATTGACGATTGAGCACCAGGTTGTTGCACAATGCCTCGTTAACCGTTCTAAAAAAGGTCGCCGCGGCACCGAGGGCACGCTCGTTGGGGTCACTACCCAACGAGGCGAGCGTACGCTCAACCGAATCGACAATCATCCCCACAACGTCCTCGGCGATAGCATCGAGCAGGCCGTCGACCGTACCAAAGTGCACGTAAAAGGTCTTACGGTCGACATTGGCCTCGCGCGCGATGGCGCTCACCGTAATGTCTGCCAGCGGCTTTTCCATCAGCAGGCGCTCAAAAGCCGAAAGGATCGCATTGCGGCTTCGGACGATGCGGCGGTCAAGCCGCGGTTTCTTGCTGGCCATAAGCGTGCCCCTTCGAAGTATCGGAATTCCTCTACAAATGAGAAATAATCTACGTAAGGGGATTATCCTACATTCGAAGCAAATGTGGCCAGCACCATAGAGAACGCACGACTCGCACCGCGCGTAGGGACTGAGCGATTACCGATCTCGCTCCTTGGGGCGTTTGTGCTTATTGAGTGCCGCCGGAGACACACGAATACCGTCGCCCGTCTGGCGCACGAAGGATTTACGCTCATGCTTAGAGGCCACAGAAGGCTTCTGAGCGTGTTGGACGGGATCAACCGTAACAGCATTCGCGGGATGCGATTTAGCTGGCGCAGAAGCCGTCTGACGGCTCCATCCGAGCTTTCGCTTAAAACGTTCCCAGCGCACGGGGACGCTCTCGGTATGGGTGCTTCTAAGGCCTAGCACGGACGCAGACAAAATAGTCGGAGCGATAAAGGTGATCAAGCGCCACAGCAGATAACCCGCAGTCGATGCGGAGCCAAAGAAGTGGCCCAGGAACAACGCGAATCCGCCCTCGGCGCCACCCGTACCGCCGGGCAGCGGCACGGCAGAGCTCAGCAGCTGAACAAAGGCACTGGCCGCCATAACCGAGAAAAAGTCAACATCGTGCTTGCCAAAAGAGAGCATCAAAAAGTACGGCACCAGATAGAAAAACGCGAGCTGCAGCATCGTGATAACCACGGTGAGCATCATGGACGAGAAATGTCCGGCCGAACGTTTGAACTTTTCGGAAAACGATTGAATCTCGCCGTCCACAAAGGTTCGCCAGCCATCGATTTTTGTCGCCGAGACACCGATACGCTCGAGCCAATTGATGATGCAATGGGCGACACGGGTGACGGTTTTGGGCAAAAGCGCAACAGCAAATACGCCAAGCAAGATAAGGCAATGGCCGCCAAAGCTAAAGATGCACAGGAGTGTCATGTCGCCATAGCGCTCGGCGAAAAACGGCATACGGGCGAGCAGCAAAATGGCGCCCCATGCCACCAGGCCAAACTGGTACACGATAAAACGCGTAAACTGCGTCGCGCCTGCCTCGCCTACGTTGAGGCCGGTCCTGGTAAGGCGATAAATCTGTGCCGGCGAGGAACCGACCATCATAGGCGTAAGGTTACCAAAGAAAATGCCGCTCGCCTCTACCGAGATAAGGTCGCGCACGCCGACGGGCGAATCGGGATCGACCCATACGGCAATAGCATAAGCAATGATGCCAAAGAGCAGGTAGACCAGCATACACAAGCAGGCGACGATAAGCCAGGGAGCCTGAACGCTTGCCATAGCGGCCCAGAATTGCCCCATTTGCCCGGTTACAACCAAATAGACGATATAGCCTACCAGAACGATGCCGATAAATAATGCGCCACGACGAGCGCTCTTATTGTCATCGCCGCCCGATACCTCAACCTCAACCTGGGGCTTATGCGAATGCTTAGAGGACTCGACCATGAGGCTCCTTCTTAGTACAGATAAATCTTGCCTATTGTACCCGCAAGGCGCACAAGCAGTACGTAGAGCATGTGTTGCGCAAGGAAAAACAGGAGCAGGCTTTATGTATGGCGTAACCACGAAAATAAAAAACCCGAACCTCCGTAGAAGTTCGGGTATCAGATGCTTGGTAGCCCGTACCAGATTCGAACTGGTGATCTCCGCCTTGAGAGGGCGGCGTCCTAAACCGCTAGACGAACGGGCCACATGACATCTGCACTGCCGTGCTGCGAAGAAATATATTACGGGACAAAAAACGCGAGCGCAAGAAGAAATTCCAAATTGGTGAAATTTTGTCGGCAGGTTATGGAAAGCGCAGGTCAGGAGGGTAACTCAAATACTCCCGTCCCAAATGAGCTACCCCAGGTTCAGGTGGGCCAGGAGGCCTTCACGATCGTTGGGAATGTTATCCTCGATAACGGCATCGAGGGCGGCGTTCAGCAGCTGACCCAGCTCGGGGCCTGGCTGGACACCGGCACGAATCAGGTCGCCGCCGTTGATGGCAAGCATCTTGAGCGTATAGGGCTCCCCCGCCTCCAGCAGATCGTGAGCGAGCGCACGCATCTCCTCAATCGTCTCGACGTAATAGAAGCACGAGGGCGCCTTGCCAAGCGTATCGGCACGCTTAAGGTCCATGAGCTCGTCCATCAGACGCGGCGTATCGACACCCTCGCCCGAAAGTGCGCACATCATATTGAGCAAGCAGGATCGCTCGGGACGCAGCGGCTTGTCGTGGTATTTGATCAGCAGGCACACATCGCGCACCAAATCGTGCGAGAGCGCCAGCCGATCCATGATGACACGCGCCTTCTTGGCGCCGAGCTCGGGATGACCGTAGAAGTGTCCGCTGCCGGCGTGATCGACCGTAAAGCACTCGGGCTTGGAAACGTCGTGCAAAAACGCCGCCCACATAAGGCTCGACGAGGGCGCGACGCCGTCGCACAGTGCCAGCTCCCCTGCCACCGTCAGCACGCGGGCGATATGCTCATAGACGTTAAACGCATGATAGACACTGCACTGATCAAATCCGCGAGCGGACGCGAGCTCGGGCACGGCGGCGCAAACAAGCTCGGGGTAGCGCAACATGGCGTCTCCCCCGTGGCCGGTCGAAAGGATGCCCTCAAGCTCAATGCCCACACGCTCGCGCGCCACGGCATCAAGCAACGGCGCACATTCGGCCAGAGCCTGTTTGGTCGCAGGTTCAATCATAAAGTCCAGGCGGCAGGCAAAGCGCACCGCACGCAACATGCGCAGGGCATCCTCGTTAAAGCGGCGCTTAGGATCACCGACGGCGCGAATCAGCTTGCGGTCTAGGTCGCCCTGGCCATCGTAGCGGTCGACAAGGCCGCGCTCGGGATGCCACGCCATGGCATTGACAGTAAAATCGCGGCGTGCCAGATCGTCCTCAAGCGAAGCGGCGCGCTCCACACTCTGGGGATGACGACCGTCGGTATAGAAGCCGTCCAGGCGGTAGGTGGTGACCTCAATGCGCTCGCCATCGCAAATGGCCGTAATGCCACCGAATTTAATGCCAGATTCAACCACAGCGATATCCGCTGCCTCGAGCGCCGCTTTGGACTCCTGCCACAGGCCGCTGCAACACATGTCCACATCGTGGCTGGGGCGCCCCATCAGGGCATCACGTACCCAACCGCCTACGTACCAAGCCTCAAGACCGGCCGTCTCGAGCGCACGCAGGACACGGATGGAGGCATCGGTCGGCTGCGTACCGTTAAGCGAGATATTGCACATGCCTATGGCCTCCTGCGACTATCAAATTGACTATCGATTGCGTCTGCAAGAAGTCTAACAAGAAACAGCCTCCACTGCACACGCAAGTCCGATAAACAAAAACGCATCCGTCTTGGTCTAAGACGGATGCGAAATAATCGAACTATTCAGGCAATGTGCCGGAACTAGCAAACCTGACGGATTGCGATACCCTTCTGGTACTCATCGACCTTGGCAAAATCGCCCAAACCCGGGCACTCGACCACGTTGGCGCCGGTAGCCATCGAAAGGCGCAGGGCGTCCTCGACGCGCTCGGGGGCGTCGTGCCACACGGACAGGAACGCAGCGAGCGAGGAATCGCCGGCGCAGACGGTCGACAACAGCTTGACCTCAAAGGTACGGTTGGCAAACCAGATGTGCTCGCCGTTGGAGAAGTACGCGCCGGCGCCACCCAGGGTCAACAGCACGTTCTTAGCGCCCTTGGCGTGGAGCTCGGCCATCGCGCCCTTGACGGACTCATCGTCGCCACCGCTTACCTTAATGCCAAAGATGTCGAGCAGCTCGTCGTCGTTAGGCTTAATGAGGAGCGGCTCCATAGCAATGAGGTCGGCCAGCTGATGGCTCGAGATGTCGAGGACGAACTCGGCACCCTTGGCCTTGACACGGCGAAGTACCTCGGCCAGGAAGCCCTCGGAGGTGTTGGGGGGCAGCGAGCCGCTGATGACCAGGCAGGTCATGTCGTCGAGTGAATCGATGAGCTCAAACATCTCCTGCTCGTTGGCAGCATTGATGGCGGCACCGGCGTTGACCATGTTGTACTCGGTGTCGGGACCGGCGTTGAGGAACACGTTGACACGCGTGATACCGTCGGTCCACACGGGCTTAACGGGCACGCCCAGGGCCTCGGCGCCCTTGACGATGAACTCGCCCGAGAAGCCGGCGAAAAAGCCCAGGATCGTCGTGTCGACGCCGTAGTGGTCGAGCGTAAACGAGACGTTGAGGCCCTTGCCGTTGGGGGTGTAGACCGCGTTACGGGTGCGCGTAACGGTATTGGCGGACAGGCCGTCGCAGGAGATGTTGTAGTCAATAGCGGGATTTGCAGTCAGCGTGTAAATCATGAATGTTCCTTTCACGAGGTAACATGTTGATGAAATTATATTCCACGTAACGACAAAAGGCTATATCAACTCGGCGAACGGTGTGGAACGCGTGAAGCGCGGCTCCGAGGTTCGAGTGGGACAAAAAAAACGGCGCCCCGGTCGAAACCGGGACGCCGTATGCGCACGAGTTTGTCGCGTTTCGCTTACTTGCGATCGAGCTTGCGGACAGCAACGCGCTTGCTGTACTCGTCAACGTGACCGAAGTCGCCGATGCCCACGGACTCGGCAACGTTAGCGCCGGTGGCCATAGCGAGCTTCATGGCCTCCTCGACGTTGTCGCGATCCCTGTACCACTTGTGCAGGAACGCAGCGAGGGTGCAGTCGCCGGCGCAGACGGAAGAGACCAGCTTGATGTTGAACTCACGCTTGGCGTACCAAATGTCCTCGCCGTTGGAGAAGTAGGCGTCGCCACGGCTACCACGAGTGAGCAGCACGTTCTGAACGCCAGCGTCGTGAGCCATCTTCATGGCAACGCGGACCTCGTCGTCGGTGTCGACCGGCACGCCGAAGATGGCCTTCATCTCGTGATGGTTCGGCTTGATGAGCAGCGGCTTCTTGTGAGCGAGCTCCTTGAGCTTGTCGGAGGACAGGTCCAGGACGACGTCGGCGCCACGGGCCTGAGCGTGCTCCATGACCTTTGCCAGGAAGTCAGGCGTAGCTTTGGGAGGCACGGAGCCAGAGACGATCAGGCACTCAAGATCGCCCGCGGTGTCCAGGATGTTGTAGAGCTCCTCCTGGTGCTGCGGCGTGATCGGGGCGCCGGGGTTAAGGATGCCGTACTCGTGCTGACCATCGTTGACGTAGGTGTTGATACGCGTGATGCCGTCGGTCCAAACCGGGCGGCACAGGCAACCCAGGTTCATGACTTCCTCGACGATGAACTTGCCCGTGAAGCCGGCGAAGAAGCCGAGCGCGACGGTGTCGACACCCATCTTCTTAAAGGCGAAGGACACGTCGAGGCCCTTGCCGTTGGCCGTGTAGCTGGCCGAGCCGGTGCGGACGTTCTCGTCGGGCTCGAGCGGAGAGCTCGAAACCGTCATGTCGACAGCCGGGTTAGCGGTTAGCGTGTAGAACATTTACAGTACCCCCTGTATATGTGAGGGCCGCGTGGCCGGCCCATTCCAACCACGCGGTTACCTCTGATACCAAATTAGCGAGCTGCGGACTCGAGCAGTGCCTTGACCTCGGCGGCGGTGTTGCAGGCGAGCGCCTTCTCGGCGAGCTCGTCGCACTCGGCCTTGGTCCACTGGCTGATGGTCTTGCGGGCGCGCAGGATCGACGGAGCGCTCATCGAGAACTCCTCCAGGCCCCAGCTGATCAGCAGCGGCTCGAGCAGCGGATCGGCAGCGGCCTCGCCGCACATACCGACCATGATGCCGGCCTTCACGCCGCTCTCGATGATGTTCTTGAGCGAGCGGAGCACGGCGGGATAGTACACCTGGTACAGGTTGGAGATGGTGTCGTTGCCACGGTCGGCGCACATGGTGTAGCCGATCAGGTCGTTGGTGCCGATGGAGAAGAAGTCGGCGACCTCGGCCAGACGGTCAGCGAGCAACGAAGCGGCGGGCGTCTCGACCATAATGCCGACCTCGATGTTCTCGTTGAACTTGCGACCCTCTTCGGTCAGTTCGGCCTTGCACTGCTCGACGAGCTCCTTGACGGCCACGACCTCCTCGACGCAAGTGACGAGCGGGATCATGATCTTGATATCACCGAAGGCGCTAGCGCGCAGCAGGGCGCGGAGCTGGACCTTGTACTGGTCGGGATTGGCCAGGCAGTAACGCACGGCGCGGAAGCCCATGAAGGGGTTATCTTCCTTGACCATGTGCAGATACGGAATCTCCTTGTCGCCACCCACATCGAGCGTGCGGATGATGACCGGAGCGCCCTTGAGCGCGCTGGCGACCTTGCGGTAGGCGTTGAACTGCTCCTCCTCGGAAGGAAGCTCGGCAGAGTCCATGAACAGGAACTCGGAGCGGAACAGACCGATAGCCTCGGCGTCGTGATCGAGCGCGTTGGGCACGTCATCGGGGTTACCGATGTTGCAGGCGATGATCTTCTTGATGCCATCGGCAGTCACGGACGGCTTGCCACGGAAGGCCTCGAGGGCTGCCTTCTCGGCAGCGAAGGCCTCGGCTTTGGCGGTGTAGGCGGCAAGCGTCTCCTCGTCGGGATCGGCCTCGACAACACCCTTACCACCGTCGACGACGACGGTCATACCGTTGCGAAGCGCGGTGCAGCTGTTGGCAACCGAAAGGACAGCCGGGATCTCGAGGGCGCGCGCGATGATCGCGGAGTGCGACGTGCGGCCACCGGTCTCGGTGACGATACCGGCAACGTGGGCCTTATCGATCGTGGCGGTCATGGACGGCGTAAGGTCGTGCACGACGACGACGGTGTTCTCGGGCAGGACGGAGAGGTCGACGACCTCCTTGCCCAGCAGCTCGGCCAGAATACCGGTGCGGATGTCGGCGATGTCGGCCGCGCGCAGACGGAACATCTCGTCGTCCATGGACAGGAACATGTTCTCGAACATGGTCGAGGTGTCCATGAGCGCCTGCTCGGCGCAGGTGCCGCCGTCGATGGCGGCGTTGATGGCGTCGGTCATGCCCGGGTCCTGAGCCAGGACAATGTGTCCGCTCATGATCTCGGCCTCGGCCTCGCCCACCGTCTCCTTCATGTGGTCGGCCTGAGCCTGGGTCTTCTCGCAGAAGACCGAAAGAGCAGTCTGATAGCGCTCCTTCTCTGCTGCCGAATCAGCAACCTCATGCGGTTCAAACGTCAAGTCGGGATCGACGGCGACCATGACGGTGCCGATACCGATTCCCTCGGATGCGTTGACTCCCTGATACATTCCCATTCCTCTCTCCGTGCCATGTGATAAAGCGTTTTGCCATATCCATGACAAAAGAGCGCAGCTACCTTGATACAGGTCACTGCGCCCCCAAATATGAACTTAATTGTTCAACATGCGACCCGTTTGAGTTCTACTCGCCAAGACCGCTCTTGATGAGCTCGATGGCAGCAGCCAGAGCCTCGGCCTCGTCGGCGCCGTCGCACTTGACCTCGACCTCGGTACCGCAGGGGATACCAGCAGCCATGAGGGCCATCGGGGACTTGCCGTTAACCTCCTTCTCGGGGGTGACGACCGTCACGTCACAGGCGTACTTGCCCATGGTGGAAGCGAACAGGCCGGCCGGACGCATGTGCAGACCCTGAGGATTAACGAGGGTAGCCTTCTCAGAAACCATAATTGACTCCTTTTTTGTGTTTAACCCCTGTCGTGCATGCGGCAGGAGTCAGATTCACGACGTTGTTTATATTACCTCACATCAAACGGATTTTCATTGTGTTTCGGACGAATTATTGGACGG